>NZ_VIKX01000268.1 GCF_009711935.1 Dolichospermum sp. UHCC 0259
CTCCTATCCCTGTTACTTCCTAATTCCTTTTTAGTGGGGGAGTGTGAACAGTTACATTTCTTGACGATGGAAAGTCCTAAACCAGTTCCCGCAATATTACCAACATTGGAGGCTTGGTGAAAAGATTCAAATAATTTATCTTGATCTGCTTGCGGAATGCCGATGCCATAATCACTAATTTTAAATATAATTTTATCATCTGCTTTACTTAAACTGAAATTAACTAAATTATGATTAGGTGAATATTTAACAGCGTTATCTAGTAGATTAGCGAGAATTTGCCGTAAGAGTTTTTTATCAAACTGAATAAGTAAAGAATTGGCAATTATTTCTTCGCCTAAATCTACAGAAAAATTAATGGTATACTGCTTGTTACTAGCTGCTACTTCCGATTGGAGACGACGGCAAAAATCAATAATATCTGCTGATTCTAGTCTCAATTCTATTTTATCAGTTTCAACACGGTTGATCATTAAAACGTCATCAAGTATTTGGGTAATGTGCTTGATGGTGTGTTGAATTGTTTGTAGGTGTTCTTGTTTTCTTTCTTCGCTTATGCGATCGCTAAATTCTTGTAAAATCCCGGAAGATGAAGAAATAATAGCTAAAGGTGTGCGAAACTCATGGGATGCCATTGTAATAAAGCGGGATTTTAATTGGTTTAATTCCTTTTCTTTGTCTAGTGCTTGCTTTAGTTCTGCTGTTCGTTCTGCTACTCTATTTTCTAAATCCTCTGTCAGTTCTGTGAGTTGTTGGTTCTTGATTTCTAAGGTTTTACTTAACTGCCGTAAATGCAAATGGGTTTGTACACGAGCCAGCAATTCTTCTTTTTGAAATGGCTTAGTGATATAATCTACTGCACCTAGATGTAACCCCTTAACCTTATCCACAGTATCAACTAAGGCTGTCATGAAAATTATCGGAATTGACTCAGTTATAGGGTCGGATTTAAGTCGCTGACACAGTTCAAATCCATTAACGTCAGGCAACAAAACATCTAACAGTATTAAATCAGGAAGACTGAAATGAATTTGTTGGATAACATTTTCTCCCTTTTCTTCAGTCTGGACTTTGTAACCTGCTACACTCAGGGTATAATCCAGAATTTCTAAATTGGTGGGATTGTCATCAATTACTAAAATTGTGATATTGCTGGGTGGTTTTTCCAAGATTTTTTCCTTATCCCCTAACTCGATGCAGTTGGATTTTGCCAAATATTAGCTGATGATTTTTCTATAAAATCAGTATATACCGCGAGAACCAAATAATAGCGATCGCACTTAATAAACAATTAAGCCTGTAATCCTTCCCTTAGAGCTATTTCTAGCACCACTGTATCTCCATAATTAATTTTTTCGGTTCACCTACTTACTTTACTCAGTATACACGAACTCTGATATACTATAAGCTTAACAAAAAAAGTGTAATTTGCTACATTTGCATCAAGTAACCTGAGTTGCATAGCAAATGATTCTTCTGTTTACCCCTTCTTATTCTTTTTTTATTTTTCCTGAGTCCTGATTTTTCACTACACCCTATTTTAAGACTACCAATCAGTTATGAGCTTAATTCTAATTATTGAGGATGAAAATTCAATTCGGTTAAATCTCCAAGAATTTTTAGAACTAGTAGATTTCTCGGTTATTACCGCCGTAAATGGCAAAATTGGCTTACAGTTAGCTAAAAATAGACATCCAGATTTAATTATCTGTGATATCATGATGCCAGAATTAAGTGGATATGATGTGTTAACCGAAGTGAGACGTAATCCTAAGTTGGCTGATATCCCCTTCATTTTTCTCACCGCTAAAGCAGAGCGCTATGATTTTCGTCAAAGCATGGGATTAGGTGCGGATGATTACATTACCAAACCTTTTCAGCCTCATGAAATCTTAGAAGCAGTCAACGCTCGGTTAAAACGACATTCAATTTCTAATCAAGCATATTTAGAAGAGTCACAAAAATTAGAAATACTCGAACAGCAAATTAAAAAAAATCGGTCTGAACTGCAAGACTCTCAACAACTAGCGCAAATGCGCGGAAGTCTTCTAGATCAAGTATCTCAAGACTTACGCAATCCCCTTTCTAATATCAACATGGCAATTTGTATGCTCAAACAGGTTGATAATGAAAAAGATAGAGAAAAATATTTATTGATACTACAGCAAGAATGCAAGCGAGAAATTGATATATTAAATGAAATGAGTAGCTTGCGGGAATTACTAACAGATGAAAATGCCAAGTTACTGAGAACTTACAAGGTAGTTTTTCACTCTCCCCCCACTTTCGAGAGTTTATAGGGTAGGTAGAAGTAGG
>NZ_VIKX01000269.1 GCF_009711935.1 Dolichospermum sp. UHCC 0259
TTTTCTCCATAAAAGAGGCGCAAGAGCCTCAGTGGCATTTCGGTTATTATTAGGACAAAAAATAGGTTATGAGCATCCTTATGGATGGTTGCGGGTTTTTGATGGGGATGAATTGCAAGAGTTTATTAAAGAAGTGAGTGAGGCTTTTCGCTTAACTGATACTTCTAATGAGGCTTGGGATTTGATTGATGCTATTATTTATGAATGGAAGGAAAGTTCTATAGCTATTATTAGTCCTGAGTTAGCAGCAGCTTTTAATGATGAAAATAAAGAGGGAAAATCATGTTAAAATTTATGTTCAAATAATGATAAAAGTTGCAATTAAGCACAATTTAAGTTAAGATAATAAATAGAATAGAGTTCAAGTTAATGATATGACTCACATAACATCAAAAAAAGTGGTAAGAAGAGGAAGAATTTTTCCTGAATTGACTATATCACCAGAAGAATTAGCTAGACGAGAAGCGGAAGATGAAATATTTTATCAACGTTGTCGGGCAATTTTTGAGCGTGTCCGTCCTGAATATATTGAAAGTCACTATGGTTGGTATATTGCTATAGAACCAGATAGTGGTGAATACTTTCTTGATCAAGATAATATTCAAGCTCATAAAAAAGTCCTTGAGAAATACCCAAAGGCTAAGAATTATGTGTTTTGCTTAAATGAAACAGGAACGACTGGGAGAATATGATTCAGGGAAATTTTGGTAGTGAGGGGCAGCTATTTTTTGAGCTTGATTTGATTACTGCTGATGGATTAAATTTACCTGTGGATGCGATGTTAGATACAGGATTTACCAAGTTTATGGCAATTAATACTCAAGATTTGGATGGACTTAATTGGGTTTTCCTTGGTAATGAACCTATGCAAACAGCACAAGGTGAATCAAGGTTTAATATCTATTTAGGTAAGGTAATATTGGATGGACAAGAGTATGAAATTCCTGTTCATGTGGGGGATAATATTACAGAAGTTTTATTAGGTTCTGAGTGGTTGAAGTTTTTGCGTTTGGTGGTGGATTTTCCAGAAAGTATTTTGACTTTGGGATAATTTTTTATTTCGCGCAGAGGCGCAGAGAAAGAGAGTTATTATAAAATATATATAGGATAAATAATGAATATCCAAATTAAACCGGAATTAGAGCAAATTATCGAAGCGCAAATTGCTACGGGTAGATATACAAATCCTGAAGATGTAATTAGTAAGGCTTTGAAGTTGCTTTTAGAGTGGGATAAGGGTTATCAGACTTGGGTGGAAGAAACACGGGAAAAGGTTGATGTTGCTATTGAACAATTGGATAGAGGGGAAGGTATTAATGGGGAAGTTGTGATTTCACAATTGCGGGATAAGTTGCGTCAAGCGAGAGAAATACAAGGATGAAAATACATATTATCTCTCCAGAAGCTAGTAGAGATTTATCAGAAATTATTGATTATTTTACCAATAGAAATATTGATGCTGGAGACCGTTTTGTTGATGAATTTGAAAAGAAGTGTAAATATTTAGCTAATTTCCCTAATATGGGGCGTAGCTATGAAAATATTAGGGTTGATTTGCGGGGTGTTCCTTTAGATGGTTACGTTATTCTTTATCGAGTTATTAATGGTGGGATTGAAATTGTGCGTGTAGTTAGTGGTTATCGAAATCTGGAATCTTTGTTTACAGAATCAATGGATGATTGAAACTTTATCTCACGCAAAGGCGCAAAGACGCAAAGGAAGAGAAGTGTTATAAAATATATACAGGATAAATAGTAGAATAAATCATGAATGCTTACAAGATTTATATCACGATTGAAGACCCGAAGCAGGTAGTTTTATCTGATTTACCTTTTCAAGTTGGACAGCGTGTGGAGATTATTGTTTTAGCTGAAGATAACCCGCAAGTTACAATTAGTAATAAGTTGCGGAATTTATTTGATAAAACTCAGGCTATTCCTGGTGTGGAAGAGGTTACAGAGGAGGATATAGCCGCAGAAATTGAAGCTTATCGGCGTGGGGAATGAAAGTTATTATTGATACTAATGTTTTAGTTTCTGCTGTTCTCAAGGGGAGAGAACCAAGGGATGTTATTCAATTTGTTGTGGATAGTCCTAATTGTGATTGGGTTGTTTCTGAGGAGATTTTAGCAGAGTATCAGGATGTGTTAAGTCGGAAGAAGTTTAAGTTGACAGATGAAGTCAGAAAAGAATGGTTAGATGTTATAGATTTGGTAACTAAATTAGTTGATGTTCAGGTAACTATAGATTTTGCTAGAGATAGAAAGGATGAAAAGTTTTTAGCTTGTGCTGTCGCAGCAGAGGCGGATTTTTTAATTACTGGAGATGCTGATTTTGATGAAGCACAGAATTTAGTGAATACTACTATTGTTTCTGTGTCTATGTTTAAGCGGTTGGTTTGTGATTTTAGAGGATAATCAGGCGATTAGAAAGATACATAAAAAAGTTAACCCTCTGCAAAACCAGTAAACTGCCTAATATGAGGCGCTCTAAAACCTAACACAATATCTGTTTTCGGTACTCCTAACTCTACTAATTGATTAGGAATTCCTTCTTCTGTAAAATCGCGCTGAATCCAAATTTTTCCATCTTTAATATCTACATGACTCATTGTACCATAGGTTCTATTTTCACCTTCCCAACCTATATGAACTACTAGATAGCGATTTCTTTGAATATCAAATATTAACTCGATTTCTGTTCCTTCAGAGCAATGACCGTCTGTATGTGTTGCTAATACTTGTTGTACTAATTTGGGATAATCTGATTTTTCCATAACACTGGAAACTGGTTTAATTTCTGCTATTGGTTTACCCGATTCGATGATAATTATACTTTCTCCTGCTGCTACTTGGTGAAGATAGCTAGTGAAGTTTTTCTGGATTTCATCAATGGTTATGGTTAACATGAGATGATTTTGTAGGAATGTCAATGATAATTAATTTATGATTCATCAGATAATAATTGTTCCAATATTTCTTCTGTAAGTCCTTTAGCTTGAGCATTTTTACCAATTCTATCAAAAACAGTTAGTAAATCTTCCTCTGCTTGGTCTTTTGCATATTTAGAGATGATATATTTTACTATCTCACGATAATTTAATATTTCCATAAGACTATAAAGTTATGAAGCTATCTGATAAATTACAGGTTTATATCTTGCTTCGGGAATCGGTTTACCTTCTATTTCCGCAGCTTCTAACCAAGCAGCTTTAGCTTTCAAAACTTCTTGCAGTGCTTCTTCTTCTGTTAAACCAAATCCTGAACAATATTTTAAATCAGGAATATCAGCAATATAACCTTCATCTTCTTGACTGTAGAAAATATTAATGTGATAGTGTTTCATTATTCATTCTCCATAGTTAAGGAATATTTTTCAATTAATATTAAAAATTGCTGAATTTGATAAGGAATAGCTTTACCATTGCGATTTTGTCAGTTAATAAGTTCGGGGATAGTTGGATGTGTAAAAATGTGATGACTACTGTTGATACGTGATAACGAAAAACCAAAGGCTTCAACTAATGTCACTAAATCATCAAATTGAATATTTCTAGATCCAGAAAGAACTTTCTCTAGTAATTTCCGCTTTTTTGACATTACTTTATTTTATCATTTTTTTACATTAAATTCTATCCTAATTTCATTATAATGATTTCTGGGATGATAAAATATTAATTGAAGTTCTGTTACTTTGGCTAAATGATTTTCTGTATGTCTTGCTAATACTGTTTTGACTAATTCAGAATAATTCATTGTTTCTATAAAATAATCTCCTGTTTGATGAGTGGAAATACTAGCAATTTTAATTGATGTAAGGTATAATAGTTTCAATCTTTTATTTTCGTAGGTTGGGTTAAGCGCAACGCACTTAAATTATAAAGATGTTGGGTTTTGTTTCTCAACCCAACCTACATAACTATCATTATTTTTTTGCAATCTTACGAACTAAAACAAATTAATACCTACTGGGAGATTATGCTTACCTTATTTAATGAACCAAATTCCACTTCGTTACTAAGTTTTATAACAGAAAAAGTTAAATCACTTAACACGGAAGATAATAATAGTTGGATATTCTATGCTATTACTTGCTACTTCAATCCCAAAACATTTAAAAATTTAATAGCTGAACTAAAAAAAATACTAGGTAATAAATTATCAGGTGTACATATATTAATTGATAGTCAGCAATGGGTCAAAAAAGGTCAAAATAAGGATGATTATATCAAAGATATTAGTGCAAATACACAAATACCTTCCAGCCAAATTACATTGACACCTATTGATTATCAAAATAAACTTTTTCATGCTAAAGGATACGCAATGATTAGTTCTTTAGATACCAGTGTTAAAAATCAACCTGAAGGCTTTGCTATTATCACTTCTGGAAATTTAACTAAATCAGGTTTGAATTCAAATATTGAACTTGGAAAAATTGTTTATGATAGTAATTCGCTTGAAGAATTCATGAACATTTTTTTTCAGTTGCAAAATAATTATTCATTATCACCACAAAAAGAAGCTGAACTAAGAAAATATCAGATTATTGCAAAAGGCACTTTTTATCATAAATGGCATCCTACAATTAATTTAAAAATTGAACTTGAATTGTCTTCGGAAGAGAAGAAAAGATTATACGAACTGACCAATAACGAAGAAACTAGGAAGAAGTTAGAAATATTTAAACTACAAAAACAGGAATCAATAACTGATGACCCAATAAATATAGAATCAGTTTTTGATATTTGTCCAGAGCCTATTCCTCCTAGTATATGGGCGAACTACAGTATTGATACTTTGTTAGGTCAATGGATGCCGTCTGAGATTAGTAAACTCATTGAGGAAGAAGTAGAAGAAAGTAAAAAAATTTTGAAACCACTTTTACAGGAAATTGGTGATTCCGAAAAAATAGCTCAATATACTAGAGAATTTAACGAATACGTAGACTGTAAAATGAGAGAAAATTTTATTGAGTTTAGTACAGATAATTTATTCGCCACTAAAAAATGGCAAGAAAGAGTAACTGCTTTCTTTGCAGATGATAATTTATTAAACGTTTTTATCTGTGACTATGAAAAAATTAATGTATCAGTCAATAAAATTAAATTCGATTTAATTAAGGAAATTCATAACCGCATTCAAGATTTTTATTACTCTCCTAATAGACATATAGGTTTAGGAAGAACTTTTGCCAACTTGAAAAATGAAAGTAAGCAAATGGAATTCGATAAAGAAATATCTGAAGTCAAAGAAAAATTAAAAAGACATAGGCTAGGAGCATTATATTATGAATTACAACAAAATAATCAAACTCCCACTCCAAAAAATACAGGAAATAAGCGTCTTCAACCAGGTGATATTTTTATTGCTTTTGAAATAATCAATAATAACGAAGAAATTAAATACGAAAGGTTAGATGGTGTTTTTATACGTCTTGATAAATCTCATGAAGACGGCACAGTAGACACTCTAATTTACAAAACCTCTGAAAGTAGTAAAGAAAAGAGTATAGCAATAAATAAATTGAGAACTTTCAAAAAACAATGGCTCTCCTAGAATTTGTTGTTTTAATAACAATATCTCTGAACGTTCTATCACTATAACGAAGTAAATAACCTGTTTTCATTCCCAAAATATTTTCTAGTTTAACTAGGTCAAGGTTTGATATATCTGCGATTTTACCAATAGTTCTTGTAGAAATTTACTGTGCATTATGATTACACCATGATATACAAAAAAAGGGATAAGCAAAACGCCTATCCCCAAAAAATCAAGTTATTAAAATTGAATAAAAAATCTAAACTGATGCAAAATCAGTAAACTGTCTCATATAAGGTGGCTTAAAACCTAAAACAATATCCGTTTTTGGTACTCCCAAATCTACCAACTCACTAGCTACCCCTTCCTCAGTAAAATCTCTCTGAATCCAGATTTTTCCATCTCTAATATCTACATGAATAATTGTCCCATAAGCCCTTTCATTATTTTCCCATCCTACATGAACTACTAAATAACTATTTCTTTCACAATCAAAAATTAACTCCTTTTCTGTTCCTTTGGAAGCATGATTTTCTGTATGTCTTGCTAATACAGTTTTTACCAATTCAGGATAATTCATTCCTTCCATAAAACAATCTCCTGTTTAATAGCTTCAAATATCAGTAATTTTAATTGATGTTCAGCAATGATTTCTTGAATAAACGGAATAAGAAAAAATTCTTTGTATATTTCATTACCAATCGCTAGATATAAAATGCGGTTGGGTTCTTTTTTTCTTAAAACAGAACGGTAATTTAGTGTTTGTCCTAAAGCTATATGAAATTCAGTAACTTCAGATTGACCTAAAAAAGATTTTATCTCAACTGCTATTTTTTGACCTTCCTTTTCTGCTCCTAATAGTCTTTCTGCTCCTAAATCAATTCTAAAGTCAAGAGTATCTACTGTAAATGATAAAGGATCATTAGTAATTAACCAACCATCTTTTTCTAAAGCTAACCTAACTGCATTGTGAAAAAAATCTTTTGCTGACATAAAAACTTATAATAACACCCTCCATCCCATTATATCCTCCCTCTGCGCTCTCTGCGTCTCTGCGGTTCGTTAAAAAAAAGGGATAAGCAAAACGCCTATCCCCAAAAAATCAACTAATTAATGACTTACGTTCCAGACTGCCAAGAATTGGTATAGTCAATTTGATCTGCTGTCAAACTATCAATGAAAATGCCCATAGCTTGCAACTTCAAACGAGCAATTTCTTCATCTACTTCTCTAGGAATAGAATGCAAACCAGCAGCTAAACTACCCTTATTCTTCACCAGGTATTCAACAGCTAATGCTTGGTTAGCAAAACTCATATCCATAACTGCGCTGGGGTGTCCTTCAGCAGCAGCCAAATTGATCAAACGTCCTTGTCCGAGTACAACTACGGACTTACCATTTGTCAATTTATACTCTTCAGTGAAAGGACGGACATCCTTGATTTCCTTAGCATTAGCGGCTAAGTATTTCAAATCAAGTTCCAAATCAAAGTGACCAGAGTTACAAACGATCGCACCGTCTTTCATCACATCGAAGTGTTCACCGCGAACGACGTGCTTGTTACCTGTCACAGTAATGAAGATATCACCGTGAGGCGCTGCTTCCGCCATAGGTAGCACGCGGAAACCATCCATAACGGCTTCAATAGCCTTGATGTGGTCAATTTCGGTAACGATGACGTTTGCACCCATACCACGGGCGCGGAGGGCTGTTCCCTTACCACACCAGCCATAACCGACAACGACAACAGTTTTACCAGCTAACAAAATATTTGTAGCGCGGATAATTCCGTCTAAGGTAGATTGACCAGTACCATAGCGATTATCAAAGAAGTGCTTGGTGTCTGCGTCGTTGACGTTCATGGCGGGGAAGGTGAGAACGCCTTCTTTAAACATGGCGCGTAACCGCACGATACCAGTTGTGGTTTCTTCGGTGCTACCAATTAAATCTGCAATTTGGTGTTGACGATGTTGAACTAATTCTGCTACCACGTCGCTACCGTCATCAACAATGATGTTGGGGCGATGATCTAAGGCGATTTGCACGTGGCGGTTATATGTAGCGGCATCTTCGCCTTTTTGAGCAAATACGGAAATTTCATGATCAGCTACAAGACTTGCAGCTACGTCATCTTGAGTTGATAAAGGGTTACTAGCAATTAAAACTGCATCAGCACCACCGGCTTTGAGAGCGATCGCTAAATGTGCAGTTTCTGTGGTGACGTGGGCGCAAGCTGCCAGGCGTAAACCAGCGAAGGGCTTTTCTTTGGCAAAGCGATCGCGGATTTGCTTCAATACGGGCATTTCTCTTCCAGCCCATTCAATCCGTTGTCTTCCCAAGGGAGCGAGGGCGAGGTCTTTAACCTCGTGCTTTAATATGGGAGTTGTTGCAATCATGAAAAATTATCCTCTAAAAAATGAAACAGGTCTATAAACCTTTACGTACTTTAACAATATTTTCTGACAAGTAGCCATATTTTCTCTCAAATACCCATATCTGAATCTTTTCGACTTGTCATGCTTATGCGATAGAGATGGTTCTTCCTCATCAATTCTATCATACCAGTTTTTTTCGATGGTGTCAAGGGGAAAAATCATTTTTGCGGCGCTTTTTTTGATTATTTACCACAAGTAAAAACTGACAAAATATCAAATAATATTCTCTGTGTAACTCTGCGTGAAACAAAATCATCATCAACAAAAGTAATCAGATAGAATCTAACAGAGCTTGTTTAAAATCCGCAGCAGTTTTAAAATGAAGTTGTGGTTTTTCCCGCAAAGCTAAGTCTATGACATCTGCTAACTTTTGGGGAATATTCTCCACATTATTATCCCGTTTTTGAATAGGAACAACATCATTTTTCAAGACACAGGAAAAAGGATCTCCCACAAAATCGCGGGGAACATCTCCTGTGAGCATACAATATAATGAAGCAGCAGCCGCCCAAACATCAACTTCTGGTAAAGCACGTTTAAAGTCTATTAATTGTTGACGACACATAAATACTGGACTACCTGCTTTTGTACCTGTTAATGTTTGTCCACTTAAACCTGCTAAATCAAAAGCCTTAGCTAAACCATAATCTCCAATTTTAGCGATCATTTTACCGTTAACATCAGTCAGAAAAATATTACTAGGTTTTAAATCTCGATGTACTAAACCTTTACCTGTACCTTTTGTACCATCAGCTAAGAGAACATGGGGAATTTCCACATTATGGGCATAGATTAAACCGTCGAGAACTTGTAAAATAATGGGGATAGCAATATTAACAGGTAAACATCCTCCTTGGGTTTCCATTAATTTGAGAACATCACCACAGTCACAATATTCCATCGTAAAGAAAAAGGCATTTTCCGCAAAACCATAGTCTAATAATTGGATGACATGGGGATGTTGTAAACATTTGGTATTTTCAGTTTCGCGTAAAAACTTTTTCACTCCTTCTGGTTGGGCTGCAACTTGAGGTAACATTAATTTTAAGGCTAGGAGTTTTTTGGTATGAATATGTTTAACTAAAAATACTTCTCCACAACCTCCTTGTCCTAAAGAATGGATGATGTGATAATTAGCTATAGATTGAAGATTTTGATAATTAGGATTTTGGTTATTTTGATTATTTTGATTATTTTGGTTAGCTAGGTTAAACAGGTTTTGAATAATCTCAAAAAAGTTCGGTTTATTGTTTTGTGGTTCTGGCTGATTTACTATTTGTCCTTGGATGGTAATATCAAAAATAATATCACCTATGGTCACGCGATCGCTGTTAGTTAAATCATATTCAGGATAGACTTTTTTTTGTGCTTCTTCAGGAGTGTCATTTGGTTCACGTTGGCCAATTTTTTTACCATTAACATAAGTACCATTTAAACTACCAAAATCGCGGATTCTAATTTGTGGTGGGTTAATATCTAATAAACAATGATAGCGAGATATTGTCATATCAATATCATCAGCAATTTGTAAATTACACTCTTCACTTCTACCGATAATACAAGTGCTGCGACTATCAAATATATATTTTTTTCCTGCGAGTTTACCTGTGGTAACGGTAAGGGTAATGGTAGATGTCATATTTGCCACAAATCAGGACTTGTAGCATTTTAAGTTTTTCAGGATGGTATTGTCAAGTTTAAGTACAGGTTAGTTTCGCGCAAAGACGCAAAGGAGCAAAGACGCAAAGAATATTTAGGATACAATCATCAATAACATCCTGTACATCCTCGCATCCTCGGTATCCTGATTCAGACAAAATACAATATACTGTATTAAAAACCATGTCCTTAATATTATGCAAGTTATCTGGACACCAAACACCAAACTACAAAATAAGTATATTATCCAAAGATCACTAGCAGGTGGTGGCTTTGGAAAAACCTACCTAGCAGAAGATACCAGACTAAAACGGTTAGTAGTAATTAAAACTCTCAACGAAAAACAACAGGAAAAAGAAAACTTTAGCGAAATACAACAGAAATTTATCCAAGAAGCAGAAGCATTAGTAAAATGTCAACATCCTCATATTGTTCAAGTTTACGATATGTTTGAGGAGAAAGGACTAGAAGCTATTGTCATGGAACATATTGATGGCAATGATTTAGAATTATATGTAAATAACTACAATGGTTACTTACCTGAAAGCGAAGGATTAAAATATATAGATCAAATTGGACAAGCCTTAGAATGTGTACATAAAAATGGATTATTACATCGAGATGTTAAACCCAGTAATATCTTGTTACGGAAAGAAACCAAACAAGCAGTATTAATTGATTTTGGTTTAGCGCGAGACTTTCAACCTGCTGCACTCAAAACTATGACAGGAATGTACACTGAAGGTTATGCTCCCATAGAACAATATGACTATGACAAACGCAAATTAATTAAACTCATTAATGTAGCCAATGTCAAACCAGGACATTATACAGATGTTTATGCTTTAGCTGCAACTCTATATACTGTATTAACCCAACGTCCACCTTTACCATCCTATAGTTTAGCGGATAGTGGTTTTCCTTTACCTGCACCACAACAATTTAATGACAAGATTAGTAATAAAGTAAATGCTGCTATTCTCCAAGCTATGCAAATACTACCGGAAAACCGTCCCCAAACTATTCGAGAGTTTCGAGAGTTGTTGGGTTTACTCAACCAACCTGTAATTAATATCCCTATTCAACCTTCTGAAATTAAGGTAAATAATTCTGAAACTATCAAAAGAGTATCTCCACAATTTGAAATTCCTATTCCTGTACCAGTAAAACCACAACCTATTGAAATTCCTCAATTTGAAATTCCTATTCCTATACCTGTAAAACCACAACCTCTGGAAATTCCTAAGTTGGAAATTCCTGTACCACAACCTAAGTTTCAATCTTTTACAGAAAATTTGGGAATTATAGAAAATAATCGCCAAGTATTATTAGATATGATAGCCATTCCTGGTGGAAATTTCTTCATGGGTTCACCAGATGACGATAAGCAAGCACGCGATGAAAAACCGCAACATCAAGTTACTGTTCCACCTTTTTATATGGGAAAATACCCGGTTACTCAACTACAATGGCAAAAGGTGGCCAGTTTACCCAAGGTAAAAATTGATTTAAACCCTCAACCATCACATTTTAAAGGTGAAAATCTTCCTGTTGAAAGGATTTCATGGCTTGACGCTCAGGAATTTTGTGCTAGACTAAATAATGCTACAGGTAAAAAATATCGGTTGCCCAGTGAAGCTGAATGGGAATACGCCTGTAGAGCTAAAACCACTACTCGCTATTATTTTGGTGATAGCATTACCACTGATTTAGCGAATTATGATAGAAAATATGGACAAACCACAGAAGTAGGAAAATTTTCACCTAATGCTTTTGGTTTGTATAATATGCACGGGAATGTGTGGGAATGGTGTGAAGATAACTGGCATGAAAATTATGATGGTGCGCCTAAAGATGGTAGTGCTTGGACAAGCCTAAACCATAATACAGCAGTGCTGCGGGGCGGTTCTTGGGACAACAATCCTAACCTCTGCCGTTCTGCGTCTCGCAACTACGACCTCTTCCGCGACCTCCGCGTCACCTATATTGGTTTTCGTGTTGTCTGCGCCGTTGGGAGGACTTTGTAGCCCTTTATACTTTTGTCCTTTTACCCTTTGCTCTTTTTTCTTTTCTCTTACCCCCCGCCTCTGGCGGAAAATTTTTTTGAAAAATGGGGTATGGGGTTTTTGAGGTTATTTAGTTGTAATTGATATGTGATGGGGGATGATAATGGCAATGTAACTATAATAATGGAGAAATGGGGAATTGTCAAGGGTGAGCGTAATTGATTAAATCAATGAAGCCAAAGTTTGCATCAACAGCTTAGATTCTTTACCCATGTCACCTTGTAATAAAAATTGATACCATTGTTGTAACTGTTGCCGAGCTAAAGTATAAAGTGGATCATCAATACCTAAGTTGAAAAGTTCCATAATCGCCTGTCTTTGAGTTTTTCCACGTCCTAAAATCCTCAACCAGAGAGTTGAAACATCTACAGGCAATTCATTTGTAACAACGATAGTAGTACAAAAAATTGGAGGCAAATTATAAACACCTGGAATATTCATAGCAGATGGCTTGACTCCAAATCCTTCAAAATGACGAGGGAAAATAGAGGGAACGATGATTAATTGGCTTTTATTATCCTCTTCTTCTGATTCTTCCTGATCTGTATCTTTTAAAGTTTCATTGACAGGAATAATCCCGCCATTAGTTTCACTTGTCCACGTTAAAAAATGATTTATACAGTTTCTTACTTCCTGCGTGTTTGGTGTCCAGCGTAGAGGTTGAATAATACAGGGAGTTGAAGTAAGTTCTCCCAATAATCCCAAGGATATCCTAGATTTATTAATATCAGGTTCAAACAATACATCTACTATTTTTGCTTCCGCCACCACTTCGGGACTAACTAATATATTAGGGTTATTAGTAAAGAGTGTTTCTATATATGTACGTTCCCAACCAAATCGAGAAGGATGTTTATAGACTCTTAATTTAGGGTTGCGGGGAATAAGTTCATTCAGGAAAACATTACCATAATTACTAAGTAGTGCAGAAAGGTAATTTTGGGCAAAAATCACAAAAGATGGTCGAGACATAGGAAATTTTTCAAAAATATTATTTCTAAGATATTATACATTTAATTAGCCATATTTTATCATAAATACCTATTAGCTAGTAGATACTACCTTTATCTTCAATATAAGTAAGATTAAGACCTGATCTAACTTTTGGCTTTTTCATCCTTCTCTGATAAGACTATAGCAACCTTGCGAGTTACCCAAGGAGGTATTTGAGTGCTAGTTCAATTTTTAGCTATTACGGGTTCAATGATCATATCTATTGCACCTATACCTAAAGCTACAACCCAAACTCCAGAGAATTTACACAAAACTGCATTTATCAAAACAGCATTAACCCAACCACAACCAGAAACGCAAACTCAATTTTTCCAACAAGTTGGTATTGCTACTGCTAGTACCATCACTATGATGATTATGAGTTGGGGAGTCCGTCGTTTCCAAAAACGTTTAAGTAATAATTTACTAAAATCATTTGAGTCTAATTCCTTAGATGATCAACCCATTACCAAATTAATTAATCAACAACAGCAACATCTTCAAGAAGTTAAAACCAGACTATTTCAACTTGCACAAGCTGGAATTTGGGTCAGTGGCAATTTAATTATTTTAGGACTATTTCCTGCTACCCAAGCCTTACAAATTGGGATTCTCACCATTGCCAAAATTCCCATCAAATTAATTATTGTTGGTGTGGGAACGTATGTCATAGTCCGGTTTACTTATGCTATCATCGATCATTTTACCTCTACCATCATTAGTGGTGGAGCATTACTAACTCCAGAAACTTCCGAACGTCTACAATTGAGAATATCCACATTTTCCGGTGTCACTAAAAGTATCACCACCATTATTTGGGTAGGTGCGGGAATTTTAATGTCCTTAATTGCCTTGGGAATAAATATTGTTCCTCTTCTGGCTGGTGCCGGTTTGGTCGGTGTGGCTATATCTCTCGCTTCCCAAAACTTAATCAAAGACGCAATTAACGGCTTTCTAATTATTTTTGAAGATCAATATGCCCTGGGTGATATGATTACCGTCGGCAGTGTGGGCGGTTTGGTGGAAAAGTTGAATCTACGAATGACTCAAGTTCGAGATTCAGAAGGGCGTTTAATTACCATTCCCAATAGTGAAGTCAAGATTGTAGCTAATCTCTCCAGCCGCTGGTCACGGGCTGATTTAAGTATTCCGATTTCTTATCAAGCTGATGTAGACAAAGCTTTACAATTAATTGAAAATGTGGGTTTGGAGATGAGTCAAGATCCCGAATGGCAACATCAAATTCTGGAAAAGCCGAATGTTTTAGGAGTTGAACATTTTAGCGATCGCGGAGTTATGATTCGTGTCTTAATCAAAACTCAGCCCCTCAAGCAATGGGCTGTAGCCAGAGAATATCGTCGTCGTCTCAAAATCTCCTTAGACGCAGCCGGAATTTATATTCCCGTACCCCAACAAGCCAATTGGGTTACTGACTTTTGACAACACCCCGACTTCTTGCTTCTATCCTATTTAAGCCAGGAGTCAAGGATCTACATCCCACCCCTACAAATCTGGGGTTTTCGTGATTTTACTTTCATTCCGTATCTCAACCGTTTTTAGTATAATTTAGTAATTAGTAGTTGGTAATTGTCAAATAATCCAAAATCTACCGCCGCCCTGTTTAGAGTATAAAATCAAACAGGGCTATTTTCTATCGTTCCCTTGGCAATATAGTAGATTTGTACTATACTATTAAAATAGTCTTCAAACCTGGAAAGACTTATGGAATAGGGATTTTAAGGACTACACCTATGATGAAGCATTATATTCTCAATCTTAACCCCACCGCCAAGCATGAATGGGACCGTTATATTATCCGTGATCCTTTAACGGCAAAACGTCCAGATATAGCTAAAATAATTTCTGAAGCCGTAGGTGCAGATACAGGTAGTTATTTAGTCAGTGTAAATATTGAAGTAACGGTATTACAGGAAGCACCAACACCATCACCCGAACAGCTTTCCCTACCGTTTCCAGAAACGAATACAGCATCAATGCGAAGAGAAGCAGCTTAGATATTCAATGATCAACCAATAAGGTTCTCGACTTATATAATCAGTCGGGGATCTTATTTATATTTATTTGTAAGTTTACCTGACCAATAAATTATTACCGCGATTTCCAATCATATAAGGTACATCTTAGCCCCCTCTTTGCTTGCGGGGAGGGGGTTGGGGGTGGGGTTCTTATTCCAGGTTTGATGACAATTTGCTGTAAATAAGTTTTTCACTCCTAAATACGGTTAAGAAATGGACTTTTGTATAATGACAAATAACCAATATTTGTAAGGGTAAAGCAAAAGCTAAACCCCTACACTTGATGCTTGATTAATGATTTTTTGGATTCTTAATCTTTAGCGGAAATATTTAAAGTTTTTCGGACCTGTATAACCTGTGATTTTTCCTAGTTCCTCTAGAGTTTGGACTCCGCTATAAATTTTACCATTAATAATCCAACTTGGAAAACCCTCGATTTTTGCAGCTTTACATAATTCTGGTTTACCTTTGGGACTATCAGCCGCACACTCTATCGCCGAATTATCATTAATGATTTGATAAGCTTCTTTACCAAATAGTAGCTTTTGTTCGTGACAGTGCGGACACCAATAGGCTACATATTCTTTAGCACCAGATTTGACAAGATGTTGGGCTAGGGCTATTTCGGCTTCACCGGATTTAGTGGTAATTTCCCAGCCAAATTCAGGATTTGGTTGTTCTTTAGGAGTAAAGGTAATTGCTGTTGGTTTACCATCAGTTGATTCAGTAATGTTACCTGATGAATTTATTTGAGAATAAACTCCTAAAGTTCCAATTAGTGTCACCATTGCCACAATCAAAGCTGTAAATAAAAGTTGTCCGATGTCTTCCCAGTCTTTACCTACGACAGTTAACACTAACATAGTTAATGCAAACAAGGCAGAGGCGATACAATAAAGACAAACAGCTTTGAGTTGAAATGCCAGGACATACATTAAGTATGCACTGAAAACTGACATTGCGATCGCTCCCACAAACAGTAACCACCAAGTCAAATTTTCCAGTTGTTTCTGGTTTTTGGGATTTTCCCCTCGGTTCAATGCTAAAGGAGCTAAAGCAAATATCAACATCCCCATGTATGCCAATAAACCAAATACAGGTAATGGTTGACCAAGAACCGTAGCCCAAGGACTAGAAAGGACATCCACACAACCCTTAACATTTTCTGGTGTAGTGCAAACCGGAATTTTACCTGAGAGCTTTTCATAGGTCAGATAACCTGTATTCAGGATACCAAAACCAGCAATAGTTGCGATCGCCGGACGCGACCATTTATGAATCCAAGGAGTAGAACGACGACGAATCATAATATTGGTAATTGGTGATTGGTAATTGGTAATGGGTAATTGGTTCAGATACCTTCTATCATCTAAATCAAAAGAATCATAGTTCAGATATCATCTAAATCAAGAAAATCAAAAGCATCATAGTTTAGACAAATAGAGGTCTGCGGGCAGCTTCTATAAATTGGCTGACGCGAATCGGATCTATTGGTTGCTGAATTTGACCATGACGTTTCAGAGAACTAGAAACAATCACCCCGTCTGCGGCTTGTAACAAAGTACCCACATTTTCCCAACTTGCACCACTACCAATAAACACAGGAGTACCAGCAGCAGCATTACTAGCCAGTTCCAAATCCTCTTGGTTAGGAGGACTACCAGTAGCCCAACCAGATAAAATTACCGCATCAGCCAAACCCCGTTCAATAGTATCCTTAACAGCAACCGTCAAATTAGGAGAACTCAAAGGACGGGCGTGTTTGACCAAAACATCAGCAAAAATTTTCACATCAGATCCTAATTCCCGCCGATATCGTAATAATTGATGAGCTTCCCCTTCAATTAAACCTTGATCCGTTGCCATCACACCCGTGAGAACATTAATTCTGATAAACTGGGCATTAATGCAACTAGCAATAGCGATCGCACTTCTACCATCATTGCGTAACACATTTAACCCCAAAGGCACAGTAACTAAATTCTGAATGCGTTGCACAACCACAGTCATAGCACTTACAACTGCGGGGTCAACTTGATTTTTCGTAAATGGGGCATCAAAAAAATTCTCAACGATAATCCCATCTACACCTCCACTGGCAAGGGCTGTGGCTTCTTGTTCGGCGCGGTCAATCACTGCTTTGAGACTACCTCCCCAACGGGCTGAAGTCGGAAGAGGTAGCAGATGTACTACACCAATAATTGGTGTTCGGGTTTTAAATAACTGATATAAGTCCACGTCTTTAATTTACTTGTCACAGTCTGGAGTTCTTGCCTATTCCCACTCTCCAGACGCTACGGTGTACACACAAGTTATCGAATCACCATTATTCCTCAAATTACCCCACCCTAACCCTCCCCTTGGAAATGGGAGGGAACTAATTTTTCCGGTTTCCTCCCTTTATAAGGGGGGATTAAGGGGGGTAATTTAACTTGTGTATACACGATAGCTCTCCAGACGAGGGGGTAACAAAATGGCATCAATAACTAGACAGGAAGAATCCAACAGAAAATGTAGATTCTCCAAGCATTACAGCCTTCCGCCTTTTATACTAATAATATAAGTTGCTTTAGGGAACAGAAAACAGGGAATAGATGATTAGTCATAGGTAATTAGTAATTTTTCCTATCTTCCTGCCCCTGACCCCACCTTTTTACAGTCAAATTATTGCCTCCTCCTGAAGATATAAATTAAATCCCAACCTTCCATAAGATATGTTAAGATAGAATCTGATGACAAGAGAAGTTTGCCACTCACAAGATGCAAGGCAGCTTCCCGGCATTTAATTGCAAATGTCCGAGTAGCATTACTGCTTGATAGGCGTAGTCGCCAATGCGATTTCCCCGGTTGGGTAGCGGCTTCTCACAACAGACCTCTTGGTCGGCTTCCCAACGGGTAAATTAACAACGCCCACGCTGCGGTAATGCAAAATACCATTAAGCGAATTGTTAAAAATATAATGAGTGTCAAACTTACCCAAAGACACTTAAAGATTACCCTGGGAAACAAATTAGTAGAAGTATCATAACATGACCCCTATCAACATGATAGGTGAAGGTCGTAATCTGGCTTTTACTAGTTAAAGTTGCTAGTTATATAGGTTAAATCTGGTAATTAGTAGCGGGTAGTTGGGTGGAAAAGACAACAGAAATCAGAAAGTAGGGGCGCAGGGCCTGCGCCCAGCCAGAAATCGGGAATAAACCCCCTTGATTTTTGGTTAAAGCTTTGTGCTTCTATTTACCTGAAATCTACTAAATTTGTTGATTTCCGACCCAACGCTTGAATGTTAATTAACAAGGAAAAACGGAAGATTTATTCAAAATATGGTTGAAAAGCCAACGATCGCAATTTCTCACCTGGGCTGCGAGAAAAATCGAATTGATACAGAACATATGCTAGGGCTGCTAGTAAATGCAGGCTATGGTGTAGATAGTAACGAAGAAATAGCAGATTACGTAATTGTTAACACCTGTAGTTTCATCGAAGCGGCTCGACAGGAATCAGTAAAAACCCTAGTAGAACTAGCGGAAGCCAAGAAAAAAATCGTCATTACTGGCTGCATGGCGCAACACTTTCAAGAACAATTATTGGAAGAATTGCCCGAAGCAGTGGCGGTAGTGGGAACAGGGGATTATCACAAAATCGTTGATATTATCGAGCGAGTAGAACAGGGAGAGAGAGTTAAAGAAATTACTGCCGAACCTACCTATATTGCCGATGAAACCATACCCCGTTATCGGACAACCACCGAAGGAGTAGCTTACCTGCGAGTAGCAGAAGGCTGTGATTATCGGTGTGCATTTTGTATTATTCCCCATTTGCGAGGAAACCAGCGATCGCGTACCATTGAATCAATAGTCGCCGAAGCCCAACAACTGGCAAGTCAAGGTGTCAAAGAAATAATTCTCATTTCCCAAATCACCACCAATTACGGCTTAGATATTTACGGGAAACCCAAATTAGCCGAATTACTGCGGGCATTAGGCAAAGTAGATATCCCTTGGATTCGGATGCACTACGCCTATCCCACCGGACTCACACCCGATGTAATTGCCGCCATCCAAGAAACCCCCAACTGTTTACCATATTTGGATTTGCCTCTCCAACATTCCCATCCAGAAATTCTCCGCGCCATGAATCGTCCTTGGCAAGGACAAATTAATGATGGAATTATGGAACGGCTGAAAATTGCCCTACCATCAGCAGTGTTCAGAACCACATTTATAGTTGGTTTTCCGGGAGAAACAGAAGCACATTTTCAACATTTATTAGAGTTTACCCAACGACATAAATTTGATCATGTTGGTGTCTTCACCTTCTCACCAGAAGAAGGAACTCCGGCCTACAATCTACCCAATCAAATTCCCGCAGAAGTGATGACGGAACGCCGTAATCAACTTATGGAATTACAACAACCAATTTCCTTCCAGAAAAATCAGCAGGAAGTCGGCAAAGTAGTTGATGTCCTGATTGAACAAGAAAACCCCGAAGGTGGAGAATTAATCGGTCGTTCCGGCAGATTTTCTCCCGAAGTTGATGGTCAAGTCTATGTTAAAGGAGAGGCTAGGCTAGGAACCATCGTCAAAGTAGCAATTCAAAGTGCCGATGAGTATGACCTCTATGGTCAAGTTATCAATAGTGATAGATTATCTTCCTATCTGCTATCTGCTGTTGTATAAGACTTAATTACAAATAAGTATCGGCTGACAAGTTCAAAATTTACAATCAAATCTAGGAGCATTAATGAATTTATCATTTCAAGAATTAGGTATTTCCCAAGAACGTGCTGAATTATTAGCAAACATGGGTTTTTCTGAACCTACAAATATCCAAACTCAAGCAATTCCTCAACTATTAAATGGTCGGGATGTAGTCGGTCAATCCCAAACAGGAACAGGTAAAACCGCAGCTTTTTCTTTACCAATTTTAGAAAAATTAGATCCCAGCTTAAAAGCTGTACAAGCAATTGTTTTAACCCCAACTCGTGAGTTAGCAATTCAAGTTCACGCTGCTGTTTCCCAATTTATTGGTAACAGTTACTTAAAAGCGGCGGCTATTTATGGTGGTCAATCAATTGACCGTCAAATTATGCAACTCAGACGTGGGGCGCAAATTGTCGTGGGAACACCAGGACGGGTCATAGACTTACTAGATCGTGGTAACTTGAAGTTAGATCAAGTCAGATGGTTTGTCTTAGATGAAGCTGATGAAATGTTAAGCATGGGCTTCATTGACGATGTCGAAAGAATTCTTTCTCAAGCGCCAGAAGAACGCCAAACAGCCTTATTTTCTGCCACAATGCCACCATCAATTCGGATGTTGGTAAATAAATTTTTGAATTCACCGGTCACTGTCACCGTTGAACAACCCAAAGCCGCACCAAATAAAATCAATCAAGTGGCTTACATGATTCCCCGTCATTGGACAAAAGCTAAAGCTTTACAACCAATTCTGGAAATGGAAGATCCAGAAACAGCTTTAATCTTTGTTCGCACCCGTCGCACAGCCGCAGAATTAACCAGTCAATTGCAATCTGCTGGACACAGTGTGGATGAATATCATGGTGATTTGTCCCAACAAGCCCGGGAACGCCTATTAATCCGTTTCCGTAACCGTCAAGTCCGTTGGGTAGTAGCTACTGATATTGCAGCTAGAGGTTTGGACGTTGACCAACTTTCCCACGTAATCAACTTTGATTTACCTGATAGCGTAGAAACCTATGTTCACCGGATTGGTCGGACTGGTCGGGCTGGAAAAGAAGGAACGGCAATTTCTTTAGTTCAGGCATTTGAACGCCGCAAACAAGTGGCATTTGAACGCCATAACCGCCAAACATGGCAGATTCTGTCTATTCCTACCAAGGCGCAGATTGAAGCCCAACATATCCAGAAGTTAAGAGGACAAGTGGCTGAAGCTTTAACTGGGGAACGGTTAGCTTCCTTCTTGCCAATTATCAGCGAAATGATTGAGGAATATGATGCTCATGCGATCGCTGCTGCTGCTTTACAAATCGCCTACGATCAAACCCGCCCCGCTTGGTTACTATCAGGAGTAGACCTACCTGTGGACGAAAGCCCAACTCCCAAACCCAGAATCAATAAACGTGGTGATAGTGGCGAACGTGAACGCAGTTCCGGTGGTGGTCGCGGTGGTCGTTCCTCTTGGTCAAAAGAAGGCAAAGACGACAGACGCAGCAGTGGTGGTGGTAGTCCTAAACCCAAGTTGAAAATCACTCACCATGAATCTTCTCCTATTCCTAGCAATCACAAGTTAGGTTTACCAACAGGTAGAGAATAGATGGGTTGTCAGTTCATCTCCATGACAGCCCGTTAATAAGCTAATTTTAAAGCCACTTTCACCTACAGATTAAAACCTGCGGGCTTGAAGGTGGCTTTAATGCTGATTACTACTGTATTAAGCTATTTTGTTCTGGGAATATAAATCTGACTTTTCCCGTTATCTTTCTAATTGAGCGATCGCCCACTATAACCCCCTCCCCAAAGTCCTATTTTCTCGTTGATTATTCTCATTAAACGTCGCTTGTTGAGAATTAGGCTATAGTCTAAAACCCTTGTTAATTGGGAGTTTCACGACTTAACGGGAAAAGTCAGGAATATAAATAGGGCTTGCTGAAAAAGCGGAAAAAGGCAAAAAAATTGACGAGGTATTTAGGCAAAAGCAAAGATAAGTTTTTGTTGTTTAAAATTAGGCAAAACATCACTTTTAGTAATCAAATCAGAGAAAAAAGAGGTTATTTGCAAAAATTGCCATAAAAACCCACAAAAAACCCTTGATAGTAAGGTAGAAAGATTCATAACTAAAAAAGTAATAGCAATCTTCTGTCAGAGAGGTATGAGGAAGTTTAGCCATGACTCTACCCAAACTAAATCTTTGTGTATACTAAAAACGGTTAAAAATTGGACTTTTATTTGGCGGCAAAAACAAGTATGATAAACAAATAATCAAGATTGGTGCTATTAAAAGGTAAATTTCCACCTCCCATCTGCAATGATAGTGAATAATTAATTCTTTGGCAGAAATATTAGGGTCAATAATACTAGTAACTAAACGACGAGGGAGAAAACCAGGAATTTGATATTCAATAACTCGGACAATGATACTTTCCTGATTCCATTGTTTATGCGATTGGAGTAGATTTTTCTAAATTAAGAATTTTGCCATTAATTTCTGATAAATAACTTCCATCTGGATATCTAGCCATGTATCCATCTGGCAAAGGAGAATCAGAGATAATAGGTAGTTTAACATGAGAAGCTACCCTAAGTAGGGTTTGCTGAAAAAGTTATCTGTGAGGGCTAGGAGTCAGGAGTCAGGAGTCAGGAGTCAGGAGGAAGAATTAGAAGGAGATAAGAATAGTCTCAAATTCCAGAAAGTGATAGGTTTTTAATGGTTTCAATGCTTATTCCTTGCACCTAATTCACTTTTTTAACCCGGAAACTCTTAATATATCTAGGTTTTCGGTTTATTCAGCAAGCCCTAAGTAAAAAGTCACATTCTTTTGTACGAATACTAAAAATAGTTGCAAAGGAATATAAACCAGCATCTAATAAAAATAATAAGTTTTTCTGGTTAAATTGTGCCAGTAATTTAGTCATTAAAGTCCTCTCACCAGTTCCTTTACCTTGGCTAGAACCATAGGTAAAATCTAGAATTAGGCGTGTTGATGCTGAGGATAACCACCTCAATCCTGATATCATCCAATCCATAATTCCTAAATAACTTAAATCACGACGGATAGTGGAGAGAATTACAAACCAGATGACAAATGTTGGTACTAGAATCGTTCCTTGACGACATTTACTTGATGAAACACTCGCCAAAGATTCTTTGATAATAGTTGATAAATGTTTTGCAATTGGTTATTCTTAATTTATCTATTACTCTAATTTGCTCACATAAAATAACTGAATCTTGTTTTAAGCCTCCAGTATTAGCGGGTATAAATACATGAGATGTTAAAATAGTTTGTCGAATTTTTGAAGTCAAAGGTACAATAATTGTATGAGGACTAACTTTATTGGCTTGATCTATTTGTACAATTACAACTGGTCTAATTCCTGCCTGTTCTGTTCCTCTAACTGGATTAAGATCACATAAAACAATATCTCCTCTTTTTAAATTTACCACTGAATTTCTCCTTTTGCCAATCTATCTTCATAATCTTCTAAATTAGAAAGATAATCATTAAAATCAGATTCAGCTATTTCTAAAGATTCTCCAACATCTGGATATAGTTTTTCATAACCATTAAATAATTTTCTTTTAGCTAATTGCTCAAATAATAAATATTTTTCTTCACCAGAAAGAGACTCTATTGATTCCACAATTTTGTTGATGGTTTGATTCATAAAACATCTCCTATTGTTTATGGTATTGGTATTATATCACAAACCATTTATAGCAGTTATCGCTAGGATGCAATACAATCTAGGGCGCAGACCCTGCTCCCCTACAGAGTTTGCGATGGGCTGACTGTATCTCATTCAAGTGCATACAGCTATATCTGATGATGAGCAAGATTTTTTTCCTTGTATCCATTTCTGAAATTGAGCAAATTGTTTTTCTTGTTGTGTGAGTTGTAACCCTAACTCACCTCTGGACATACTGTAACCCATCAATAACTGATAAAATGGGTTCATTGACTCCACTGTTGTGCTAAAGATGCGGTTCTAGCAGTAGCAGCATTGAGTTCCAGATTAACAAGATTATCTAACTCAATTTGTATTTCTGGCGGAAGTTTCTGTTCTTGATCTCTTGCTATTCTCCACATAGTCATTAGTTCGGATAAACGTTGTTGTTGATCTTTAGTGAAGAATTGATCAGGATGAAAATTATCAATAATTAATAATGCCCGAAATTCAACTTCACCTAACTGTGTAGTCAAAGCATCTAAAGCTTGACCGGCAGTTTTACCAAAAGACTGTTTATCTCCAGCAATGGCACGATAAGACCTTTCACCACTGGCATTTGATATAGGTAAAATGGCAACTGTAGTCATAATGCTGATTAAGAATATTTGTTGTTTATCAATTATACCCCAGTCCTCTATTCCCTGTCCCTAAAAATTATTGACAAATTTCCCGTAATGTGTTGGTGAAGTTGGGATAAGAAATGGCTGCTGCTTCAGCGCGGTTAATGGTGGTTGTACCGGTGGCGTTGAGGGCGGCGATCGCTAAACTCATGGCAATGCGATGATCTGTATGGCTATCTACTTCCGCACCGACTAAGGGAGTACCGCCGATAATTTCCATTCCGTCAGGTAATTCGGTGATTTTTGCCCCCATTTTATTGAGTTGTTGTGCCATGACGGTAATGCGATCGCTCTCTTTGACTCTTAACTCCTCTGCATCCCGAATAATGGTTGTTCCTTGGGCAAAAGCCGCCGCAACTGCCAAAATGGGAATTTCATCAATTAACCTGGGAATAATATCACCAGCGATGGTACAGCTTTTTAAACCACCAGAACGGACGCGAATATCAGCTACCGGTTCTCCCGCAACTTCCCGCTGGTTCTCTAGTTGAATATCTGCCCCCATGAGTTCCAAAGCTTCTAAAATCCCCGTGCGGGTAGGATTGACACCGACATTTTCGACTACCAAATCTGAACCGGGAACGATCGCCCCAGCCACTAACCAAAAAGCCGCCGAACTGATATCACCGGGGACAATTACGGTTTGTCCATAGAGTTTCGCCCCACCTGTGATCGTGACGCTGTTGGTGCCTGGATCTATACTTAATTCCGCGCCGTAAGCCCTTAACATTCGTTCACTGTGATCCCGTGATAAAGCGGGTTCGGTGACGGTGGTTTGTCCTTCGGTGTTTAAACCCGCCAGGAGGATACAGGATTTAACTTGAGCCGAAGCGATGGGAGAATGATAGTGTATGGGTTGCAGGGCTTGTCCTTGAATGGCTAGAGGGGCTAAGGTGTTGCCTTTGCGTCCCCAAATTTGCGCCCCCATTTGTTGCAGCGGCTTGACGACACGGGACATAGGACGCGATCGCAAAGAACTATCACCTGTCACCGTGAAAAATCGCCCTGGATGGGATGCTAATAAGCCCAACATCAACCGCATCGTTGTCCCAGAATTACCCGCGTCCAAGACATTTATAGGCTCTTGAAAATTGCCCAAACCGATGCCTTTGACTGTTACCAATTCTGTATTTAATTCCGAAATTTCCGCCCCTAGCGCCCGAAAACAGGCCGCAGTGCTACGGGGGTCTTCACCTAACAGCAGTCCTTGAATCTGAGTTTCCCCTTGTGCGATCGCCCCCAACATCAAAGCGCGATGGGAAATAGACTTATCACCAGGAACTCGGATACGTCCCCGCAAAGACAATTCAGCCGCAGGGCGCTGAATAATTAAGTGATCCGAAGAGTTTGCTTGAGTTTCTAAAGTAATAACAATAGCCGACATTAGGATACAATGACTTTTGAATAGAATAAAAGCTAAACAGCGACTCGTTTGTCACTATTCACTTCCAATTTAGTATCCTACCGCTTTTTGGCAACTATAATCTTTCTTCTGGTAGATAACAGGTGACAGGTAATACCATATTGAATTGTCTCAATTAACAAATCAAAATATTTGCTGACGATGAAGCAGGTTTTACTATTGATTAGACATCTTGCTTAAATGTCTTGTGTTTTGTTGCTTCCACCAAAAACGTCAGCCGTAACGTTAAATAATAGGCAAAATTAGCAATTTAGAAAATCGCTAAACTTTTATTCTTCATTTTTAACCCCTCACACTCTCATGCTAACTAACCACCGCAAACCCGTATGTTTATCAATGATTTCCACTGACTTGCCGATTTGGTCTGTGGTTGACACTGCTGGAACTTTAATTCAAAAGGACACAGATAAATTTCATTTACTATTGACTGCACCACCTCTTATTAGTTGTGAAGTAGGCAGTTATTTAAATCAAGAAGATACAATTTACCCAACTAAAAACGATTTTTCTCCTCCTAGCAGCCCCAGAATTTTATGGCTGGAAATTTCACCTCGGCGGTTAATTATGACAATGCAAGGTAATGCTCAAGTCAGTTACCGTCACTTTTGGGAATTGGGTGTATATGGCATTAGTCGTTTTTGGTTGCCAAATGAATCATTACAACCCCATCAACCTATCCGTTTGCGTAATTTTACCAAAAGTTTCACTCTCAGTGGACATCCTTTTCCAGAACATCTCCGTTTAGAATATGAACTCTGGACAGGAAAAGTGCAATTGGGTCATTACATTCTCAATTTGGAAATTCAGCATTGAAGGGAACAGGGAACAAGGAACAGGTAAGAGTTTTAGCAATGACCAATTACCAATTACCAATTACTAATAATTAGGTTCATTACCTACTTTCCATTTGATATTGCAACCAATACTAGGCTTTTGTTCACTTGTCACAGGTTGATTATTTAAAACTGCGGTAATAGCTGCTCTTAAATCTTTACCTGTTACAGGTTGATTATTACTAGGACGACTATCATCTAATTGTCCGCGATAAACGAGTTTCCTCTCGCTATCAAATAAAAAGAAATCCGGTGTACAAGCTGCTGTATATGCCTTTGCCGTTGCTTGAGTTTCGTCGTAACAGAAAGTAAAATCAAACCCCAATTCTATACACATTTCTTTTAATGATTCTGGGGCATCATTAGGATAATTTTGAGCATCATTAGCGCTAATGGCAATAATCCCTAAATCACTCTTGCTGTAATCTTGATCTAATCTGGCTAATTCTTGTTGAATATGCTTAACAAATGGACAGTGACGACAAATAAACATGATTAATAATGCCTTTTTATTGGCAAAATTATCAAGAGAAATTGTTTTTCCAGATACTACTTCTGGTAGATGAAAATCTGGTGCTTTCGTGCCTAGAGGCAACATTGTAGAAGCGGTTAAAACCATAATTTTTTTAATGTTTTGATCAGGATTTTTTCTAATAATAGAATAATCCATCTTGATTTAGGAAAATTACCAAATTCAAATTCATAACTTATTAGAAAATTTAAGTATATCATGAATTATTTAATTAAGTTTTAGGAAAAAGATAAATATTCCCTGTTCCCTGCTATAATGACTGACCGTTGATTGAAAAAATTTTAATAATGATCACTTGGTGTTCCTTGCTAATGAAGCAATGGGGTAGGATGACAAAATTCCTATCTTTGTTCTGTCTTTGTCTATTATTGGTTGTTAGTTGTACTCCTAAACAACAAACAGATGCACCACAGCCTAGTGCTGTAAATACTCCTGCGGGTGATGGTCGGATTACCGTAGGGACAACGGAAAAACCAAGAACTCTTGATCCTGCTGATGCGTATGAATTGGGATCTTTGAGTTTAGTATTTAATATGAGCGATCGCCTGTACACTTACGAACCAGGTAGTACAGAAATTAAACCACAATTGGCAACAGCATTACCAAAAGTGAGTGCAGATGGTTTAACTTATACCATTCCTATTCGCCAAGGAGTCCTATTTCATGATGATACTCCTTTCAATGCCAAAGCAATGGAGTTTAGTCTGCAACGCTTCATCGAAAACAAAGGTAAACCATCTTTCCTGCTTTCCGATACCGTAGCTTCAGTTAAAGCAACCGGAGAGTATGAATTAACAATTAAACTGAAAAAACCCTTTGCAGCTTTTCCTTCATTGTTAGCATTTTCGGGAGTCTGTGCAGTTTCACCAACAGCTTATGAAATTGGGGCGGGAAAATTTAAACCAAATATTTTTGTAGGGACTGGTGCTTACAAATTAGCTAAATATGGAACTGATTCCTTAAAGTTTGATGTATTTGATAAATATTGGGGAACAAAACCCGAAAATAAAGGTGTAAATGTCCAAATTCAAACCAGTCCAGTCAACTTATTTAATGCCTTTAAAACTGGTGCGATAGATGTGGCTTATCTATCCTTACAACCGGATCAAATTCAGAGTTTAGAAGCAAGTGCGAAAAAGGGAGATTGGCAAGCTATATCTGCTCAAGGTAGTGTAGTTACTTATATGACATTAAATCGCAATCAAAAACCTTTAGATAAAGTAGAGGTGAGACAAGCGATCGCATCATTAGTTGATCGTAAATTATTAAATGATCGGGTATTATTATCACAGGCTGATCCTCTTTACAGCATGATTCCCACAACCTTCAACGTTTCCCAACCATTGTTTCAAGATAAATATGGTGATGGTAAATTTGAAGAAGCCAAAAAATCCTTAGTTGCTGCTGGTTTTTCCAAAGAAAATCCGGCAAAAGTGCAAATTTGGTATCCAGCAAGTTCAATGACTCGCAGTTTAGTTGCACAAACCTTAAAATCCCTCGCTGATACTAAAATGGATGGTATTTTGCAATTTGAAGTTAAAACCGTCGAAGGTGCTACTTTCTATAAAGAAATTTCCAAAGGTTTATATCCCAGTACCTTAACTAATTGGTATCCAGACTTTTTAGATCCAGATAACTACGTACAGCCATTTTTAGCTTGTGAAAAAGGTTCAGTTGCTAAAGGTTGTGAAATCGGCGGTAGTCAAACTCAGGGGTCATTCTATTATAGTGAAGCTATGAATAAACTCATAGATCAACAACGTAAAGAACAAAATCCTGAAACTCGGAAAAAAATATTTGCCGACATTCAAACCCAAGTATTAACTGATGTCCCATACATCCCTTTATGGCAAAGCAAAGATTTTGTATTTGCTCAAAAAGGCGTAGCCAATGTCAATCTTGATCCTACCCAAAACCTAATTTATAAAACAATTAAAAAGTAGAATCAATACCGAGCGATTTCACTGTCGTTCCCAGACTCCGGCTGGGAATGCCATTCAGAGGCTCTGCCTCTTGATTAATTAGATGAGGCAGAGCCTCAAGACTGCATTCCTTGTCTCTGACAAGGAACGAGGTGAATCCTTCTTTCTTCATCCTGACTCCTGACTCCTGACTCCTGACTCCTGACTCCTGACTCCTGACTCCTGACTCCTATAAAAAATATGTCTCGTTCTAAAGCATTACAGTATTACATTGTTTCTAGGTTACTATTTGCGCCATTGCAACTATTAACTATTATCACCATTGTCTTTATTTTACTTAGAGCCACACCAGGAGATCCCGCAGATGCAATTCTGGGAGGAAGAGCGCCCGAAAGTGCAAAAGAAGAATTAAGAAAACAACTTGGTTTGGACTTACCAATTTGGTTACAATATCTCAATTATTTAGGTAATTTACTACGCTTTGATTTAGGAACTTCCTTAACCAGTCGCGGTCAAAATATAGGTGAAATAATTAGTCAATATTTTCCAGCCACAGTAGAATTAGCATTTGCGAGTATGGCTGTGGCGCTGATTGTCGGTGTTTTAGTGGGAACTATTTCCGCTTCTCGTCCGGGAACTGGTTTTGATATTGGTGGGCGTTTATTTGGGATTATTACCTACGCACTACCAATGTTTTGGGCAGGTATGTTATTACAATTAGTTTTCTCAGTTCAATTGGGTTGGTTTCCCAATTCCAATCGTTTTCCACCTAATCTTCCTGCACCTACAAATATTACTGGTTTATATACAATTGATAGTTTATTAAGTGGGAATTTAAGTCAATTTTTCACATCTTTACATCATTTAGCTTTACCAAGTTTAACTTTAGGAATTTTGCTAAGTGGCATTTTTGAACGCATTGTCAGAGTTAATTTAAAACAAACCTTAAAAGCTGATTATGTAGAAGCAGCTAGAGCGCGAGGAATTTCTGAAAGTAAGATTTTAGTTTCCCATGCTTTAAAGAATGCCTTAATTCCTGTAATTACAGTCTTAGGATTAACATTTGCTTCCTTGTTAGGTGGAGCAATTTTAACAGAAGTGACATTTTCCTGGCCAGGGTTAGCAAATCGCCTCTATCAAGCTATTTCCGACCGAGATTATCCTACTGTACAAGGTGTGTTAGTATTTTTTGGGGCAATTGTCGTGAGTGCGAGTATTTTGATTGATATTCTCAATGCTTATGTAGATCCGAGAATTAGATATTAAAAAAGGAGTATGATTTTAGCATGGCTAACGCCATACACCATACAGTGCTAATAGAAAGTGATTAGCTGGACTGATAACTTTGTCAAAAAAATTTTAGATCGCTACTTTTTAAGCTCATGTAAAAGAACATCATTCTTGTGAAAACAGATACTATATTCTATCAACTATTTCAGACATTACCTAGTATCCTTTTTGAACTGATTGGCAAGCCAGCCACAGAAGCGGAAGCATATCAATTCACTTCTGTAGAAATTAAGGAACTAGCATTTCGCTTTGATGGTTTATTTATACCTGATTCAGAAATACCTGAACAACCGATTTACTTTGTAGAAGTTCAATTTCAACCGAAAGCGGATTTTTACTGGCGGTTATTTACCGAAATCTTTGTTTATCTGAATCAATATCAACCAAAGAATGATTTTCATGCAGTAGCCATTTTTGCTAAACGTAGTTTAGATCCTGGTGTACCAATGCAGTATCGGGGTTTGCTAATGAGTCAGCAAATCACGTTTATTTATTTGGATGAGTTGGAGGTAACAACCGATAATTCAATAGGACTGGGAATGGTACAGCTAGTAGTGGAAAAAGAGGAAACTGCTATTGATCATACAAGGCAGTTAATCCAAAAATCTCGACAACAATTAGCAGATGCCAGTAAAAGACAAAAAGTCTTAGAATTGTTAGAGACAATCTTGGTTTACAAATTAAGTAATTTAACTCGTCAGGAGATTGAAGCAATGTTTACTCTAGATGAATTAAAGCAAACAAGGTATTTTCGAGAAGTTGCGGAGGAGGCGAAAGTACAAGGTAAGTTAGAAGGTAAGTTGGAAGGTAGGTTGGAAGGTAAGTTGGAAGGTAGGTTGGAAGGTAAGTTGGAAGGTAAGTTGGAAGGTAAGTTGGAAGGTAAGTTGGAAACAGTACCTTTGTTATTACAGTTAGGTTTGACTGTGGAACAAATAGCCGCAAATTTGGCTGTGGATATTGAAGCGGTAAGAAAGGTTGCGGAAACATCTGTTAATGAAACTCCTTCAGAGTAATTAGAAGAAATGGAAAGTGATTAGTTCGACTGATCACTTTTTTAATTTTTTGCAGTTAATTGTCTAATTTCTACTCCTTGGTCTTTTAAGGCTTGTTTCAAGTCAAACTTTAACTTTTATTCCTACCTACTAAATGGTTATGCTATCAGACACATTATTACCTTTGCAAACTACGTGGATCAAGAGCATCTCTCAACCCATCACCTAATACATTGAAAGACAAAACGGTGATAATAATTAGAATTGCTGGTGGTAAAATTAGCCAAGGTTGTAATACTAAAATAGAAGCATTACTAGCTAGAGAAAGCATATTTCCCCAAGAAGGATCTGGTTGTTGAATCCCTAAACCAATTAGACTTAATACTGCTTCTGCTCCAATAAAACTAGGAATTGTTAAAGTAGCAGAAATAATGATGTAAGTTGCAGTTTGTGGCAAAACATGACGAACAATAATATAAATGGGATTACCACCCATTACCTTTGCTGCTTGCACAAATTCGAGTTCTTTGATTGATAATACCTGTCCGCGAATTATCCTCGCTAAACCTGCCCAACTAATTACAGAAGTAATCAGAATAATTAATAAAAATCGCTGAGTGCTGGTTAATTTTGGACTCAAAATCCCTGATAGTGCTACTAATAAATAAATACTCGGAAATGTCATCAATACTTCTGCTAAACGCATGATGAGACTATCAATTATTCCGCCAAAATAGCCGGAAATACCACCAATAAGCAACGCCAATGGATAGGTAATGATAATCCCAAAAATACCAATGAACATACTAATGCGACCACCATGCAACAGCCGACTAAATTGATCGCGTCCTTGTTCGTCTGTTCCCAAAATATTCAATTTTGCGTCACCAATAACGCCAAACAAATGCCAATTTAAAGAAATCCCCGGAATAATTGTGACTTCCTGCCATTTTGGTGGGAGGGAAATAGTCAAGTTGAATAATTGATATTTAGGTCCATTCACAAATAATCTTAATGGTGAAGGTTTTGTCTGATCTATAATTATTTTTCTTTCACCAGTTTCTAAGTTAGTATCCCCTTGTGTTGTAGGATATACATGGGGTCCAATAAACTGCCCTGATTGAGATACCCAATGAATCTGAGTCGGTGGAAGTAGTGAACCATTGGTTTGTGAATCATAAGGGTTATAAGGAGCGATGAAATCAGCACCAATTACTGCTAAATAAAAACATAAGAGGACAATTGCCCCAGTTCGTGCTAAAGGATTTTTGTTGAGTCGTTGCCACCAATTCATAGTTTTTGATGTAAAAGTTAATGTTGATTAATTGTTGATAAAAGTATATATCAATAGATTAGATAAAAAACCGCAAACCTATTTTATGAATAACCTGCATCACCATCGCTCACAATTTCCCGCTTTAAGTAATAAGCTTTATTTTAACTACGGAGGACAGGGTCCAATGCCGCAAAGGGCTATGGATGCTATTACCCAATCTCAAGCCCATATTCAAAGTATAGGTCCTTTTGGGAGTGAGGCATACAGCTGGATTGCACCGCAAATACAAGCCAGTCGGGAAGCGATCGCCTCCATACTTAATGTACCATCTAACACAATAACTCTCACTGGTAATGTCACCGTCGGTTGTAACATTGCGATGTGGGGCATTGATTGGCAACCCGGTGATCATCTTCTCCTTTCTGACTGCGAACACCCTGGAGTCATTGCTACTGCCCAAGAAATTGCCCGCAGATTTGCAGTCGAGGTTACTACCTGTCCGTTAATGGCTACTTTAAATGAGGGAAATCCCATCAGTATTATTGCTGAAAACCTCCGTCCCAAAACCCGCTTAGTAGTTTTAAGTCACGTTTTATGGAATACAGGTCAAGTTTTACCCATTGATAAAATTGTACAAGTATGCAAAGGCAATAATTCGCTGTTATTGATAGATGCGGCTCAATCCGTGGGCGTTCTCCCTTTGGATTTAACTGCTTTGGGTGTAGATTTTTATGCCTTTACCGGTCACAAATGGTTATGCGGTCCCGCTGGTGTGGGTGGTTTATATGTAAGTCCTCAAGCCAGGAAAAATCTGCACCCTACTTTCATTGGCTTAAATGGAGTAATTACCAACAATCAAGCCCAACCGACGGGTTGGCAACCAGATGGACGCAGATATGAAGTATCTACTTTACCAACTTCATTATATATTGGTTTAAAAGAAGCAATTACAATTCATGAACAATGGGGGACAGCACAGGAAAGATATGAGCAAATTTGCAAAAATAGTAATTATCTCTGGCAAAAATTAAACTCTTTACCTAATGTCAAATGTTTAAAAAATTCACCTCCAGAAAGTGGATTGGTTTCCTTTCAATTAACTAATCAGCCTAGTTCTAAATTAGTGCAATCTCTAGAGTCAGAAAATATTTTAACGCGCACAATTGCCCATCCTAATTGCATTCGTGTAAGTGTTCATTATTTAACATTAGAATCAGAAATTGACAAATTAATAGCAGCTATAGAAGGCGACTAGAAGTCACGGCTACACAGACAAAACCCACCTTCGTGGGTTAAATTATATTAGTCCGCGACGGCGGACTTTGCTTGTATAGTAGCGTTCGCGGAGCGTGCCGGAGGCATCTTTCTAATCGGCCAATACTCTTTCTAACTTTGTTTTAAATCATGAAACGACCAACTATATATATAGCAATCACAAATCACGGTTTTGGTCATGCTACCCGCACAGCTTCCATCGCTAACACCATCCAAAAATTATATCCTGAAGTATTATTAATTCTAGTCACCACTGCACCTCGCTGGTTACTGGAATCCTATATAGAATGTGATTTTATTTTACGTCAACGGGCGTTTGATTTAGGTGTGATTCAAGCTGATAGTTTGACAATGGATAAACCAGCAACTTTAGCAAAACTGCGAGAAATTCAAAAAAATCACAAATCCTTAATTGCGTCAGAAGTTAATTTTATTCGTCAAAATCGTGTTGATTTAATTTTAGCAGATATTCCTTTTTTAGCTGCTGGATTTTCTGAAGCTACGAATATTCCTTGCTGGATGATTAGTAACTTTGGTTGGGATTTTATCTATCGAGATTGGGGGGAAGAATTTACGGAAATAGCTGATTGGATTAGTGATTGGTACAGAAAATGCGACATTTTATTTCGTCTGCCTTTCCATGAACCCATGTCAGCATTTACCAACATTACAGATGTCGGTTTAACTGGTGGTTCTCCCCATTTTACTATTGATGAATTACGGATTAATTGGGGAATAACCACATCCTTAGAAAAAACTATCTTAATGACATTTGGCGGCTTAGGTTTGCAAGAAATTCCTTATACTAATATCAGCAAATTTCCCGACTGGCAATTTATCACTTTCGATGCCTCAGCCCCAGATTTACCTAACTTAATTAAAGTTACAAATCGTCAATACCGTCCTGTGGATTTTATGCCGATTTGTGGGAGAGTTATTTCTAAACCTGGATATGGGACATTTTCAGAAGCTACCCGTCTAGAAATACCAGTTATCACTATTCCCCGTGATGATTTTGCCGAAGCAGCTTTCATGTTAGCCGGAATTGCTAATTACAACCACCATCAAATTCTCACAGCACCAGAATTTTTTCAAGGAGATTGGGATTTTCTTGATCAATCACCCCAAGCACCAAAGCAGCCTAACATTGTCACCAAAGATGGGAATGAAACAATAGCCAAAGCTGTGATAGATTATTTAGAGACAAATATAGCTGTATGCACTTGAATGAAATACATCATAAGCCCCCTCCTTGCTTGCGGGGAGGGGGTTGGGGGTGGGGTTCTTGTATTTCATTTAGCCAAAAACCGCTATATATAAACTACTCTAAACTAGCCATGACCCACTACCAAAAACTATTAAGAGTTTCCACTAATGGAAAATCATTTCACAATATTACCGCCAAAATTGAAGCCATTGTTGCCGAATCTGGCATAGAAACTGGGCTTTGTAGTTTATTTTTACGTCACACCTCAGCAAGTTTAGTAATTCAAGAAAATGCTGATCCTGATGTATTAGTTGATTTAGCTAATTTCATGGCAAAAATAGTCCCAGAAGGAAACTATTACATTCATGATGCTGAAGGACCAGACGATATGCCAGGACATATCCGCACAGTTTTAACCCATACCTCCGAACAAATTCCCATTAATCGTAGTCATTTGGTAGTAACTGTTCACACTCCCCCACTAAAAAGGAATTAGGAAGTAACAGGGATAGGA
>NZ_VIKX01000026.1 GCF_009711935.1 Dolichospermum sp. UHCC 0259
TGAGCTTTCAGGTATCCTTTTTTCTATCATACTTTCTGCATGAAGGAAATCCCTGGTTTTCCTGTCAAAATTAACACACTAGCAGCACTCCAAAATAATCTCAACACTTTTAAATATCTTTGCATTTTTTATTTTTACCCAAATATTTACTCAATATAAAATAATTTTATCTAAACTTAATATTATTTTTTATTTTTATAAATTTATGAACGTTAAAATGTTGAATGCAACTTTTTGAGCAAATCGGATTTTATGCAGTTTAATTTACCAAAATTAATTAAATCGCTGGGTTAGTTTGGACTAGGGGAATTATTTTTGCTGAATCTGGTTTATTGATTGGGTTTTTTGACGGATAACTTCAACTCACTTGTAATAATTTTTGACAACATAATGGCTAAACTATCCAACGAATTACAACGCTATTTTTTTGAAGAGGAAAGACCGGAAAAGGTAACTTTAGCAGATATTTTATTATTAGCTCAAGAAAGAATTTTTGGGTTTTTGCTGGTGATTTTGTCTCTACCTTCAGCTTTACCAGTTCCTGCACCTGGGTACTCAACTCCTTTTGGTATTCTCATTTTTATTCTGGCTGCACAGTTAATTGCAGGTGCAAAAACTCCTTGGTTGCCACAAAAAATGGCGAATTATCCTCTGCAACTTACTACAGTTCAGGGATTTTTGAAAGCGGGACTGCCTTGGTTGCGAAGAATTGAAGCCATTGCTCGTCCGCGTCTATCTTATATTTGCACAACATTACCAGGTAGAATTACTATTGGTTGTGCGATCGCTCTGATGGCTATTTCGATGATGATTCCCATCCCGGGAACTAATACTTTACCTGCAATGGGTATTTTTGTCACAGCCTTTGGTTTATCAGAAGATGATGGTGCTGTTAGTTTAGGTGGTTTAGTCCTCTGTGTAATGGGAGCAATTTTAACTACCTCAATTCTGTTTGCTTTGATGTGGGGTGGTTCTAGTTTACTTGATGTAATTAAGAGTTGGTTAGGAAGGTAAATCAATTCTCTATGACCAAATTAAACCAAAAACTGGTAGCGTCAAACAAAGGAAAATATTTTTTGTGGATGTTACAACTTGAAAACACGTTCTAATTATTGGCAACTTTTACCCTATATCCGCACCCAGTGGGAAACTATCGCTAAGGGTTTTGTGGGAATTTTGGGATATGTACTGGCAACTTTAACCCTGATTAATGTCGCGGGTAAGTTGGCAGTTCCCTTTGGCGATGGTAATGTATTAGCGATCGCTCAATTAGCCGGAATCAGTGCTGCTATCTTTCTTGTCAGGGGCTTTTTTCAGTCTGTTCAAGATTTATACATGGCAAAAGCAGCTTTAAGGGTGGCTTTTTATCTCCGACAACAGGTTTATACTCATTTACAAAAACTCAATCTCAGCTATTTTGAAACTGCTAAGGCTGGAGATTTATCCTATCGTCTCACGGAAGATGTTGATAGGGTTGGAGAAGTTATCAATAAGCTTTTTCATGATTTTACTCCCTGTGCTTTACAGTTAATTGCCATTCCCATTTACATGATTTATTTGAATTGGCAACTTACTCTAGCGACGGTAATTGTTGCCCCAATTATGGGAATTTTAATTGGTTGGTTTGGGGAACGTTTACGGAAATATTCTCTCAAAAGTCAAAGTCGTATTTCTGATTTATCGGCTATTTTAACGGAAGTTTTTAGCGGGATTCGGTTAATTCAAGCTTTTGCAGCAGAAAAATATGAAATAGAGCGATTTAGTTATGAAGCCGAACGCAGTTTTAAAGCTAAATATTCGGTAGAAAGATTAAAAGCGATTCAAATTCCCATTGTCGGATTTTTAGAAGCTGTGAGTGCTTTATCTTTGCTCATGGTAGGAACTTGGCAAATATCTCAACGCAATTTAACAGTCGGTGAATTTTTTAGTTATTTAACAGCAGCAGCTTTGTTAATTGATCCTATTGGTCATATTACCAATAATTATAATGAATTTAAACAAGGTGAAGCATCGGTTGATCGGGTTTTTGAGTTATTAGCAATTCAACCAACAGTATTAGAAAAAACGACTGCTATAACTCTTCCGCCTGTTAATGGTAAAGTTGAATATCGCAATATTACTTTTGCCTATAAATCAGGAGAACCTGTATTAAATAATATTAGTTTATTAGTCAATCCAGGTCAAGCCATTGCCTTGGTTGGTGCTTCTGGGGCTGGGAAAACTACTTTTGTGAATCTGTTACCTCGATTTTATGATCCTGAATTTGGAGACATTTTTATAGATGATGTAAATATTCGAGATGTGACTTTAAATAGTTTAAGAAAACAAATTGGAATTGTTCCCCAAGAAACAATTATGTTTTCGGGAACTATTGCCCAAAATATCGCTTTTGGACAGAATGATTTTGATATTAAAGCAGTAGAATCAGCGGCAAAAATTGCCAATGCTGATCAATTTATTCAGCAATTACCAGAAGGTTATCAGACTTGGGTGGGAGAGCGAGGTGTGAACTTATCAGGAGGACAAAGACAACGAATTGCGATCGCTCGCGCAGTCCTTCTCAACCCGCAAATATTGATACTTGATGAAGCTACATCTGCCTTAGATTCAGAGTCAGAAGCTTTGGTACAAGAGGCTTTGGAGAGATTAATGGAAAACCGCACGGTGTTAATTATTGCCCATAGATTGTCAACTGTCAGGAAGTGCGATCGCATTTTGGTGTTAGAAAAAGGGCAAATTGTCGAATCGGGAAATCATGAGGAATTGTTAGAATTACAAGGAAGATATGCACGGTATTATGCTCAACAATAAGATCCATAAGATCCCCGACTTCTTAGAGAAGTCGGGGATCTGAAATTCTCGCAAGGCGCTATAATCCAATAATATGCTCATAGTTTAATCCCCAGCATTCTTTCTCAGATAGATCAGTTGTCATCGCTTTATCATAAGTTTAAATTATCCTAAAGCAAGAATACTTTTAATATTCATAACTTACAGCAATTTGACTTTATATTTTCTTAATAATTAATTGAGAATCTTTTTTATTTAGCAACGAGCTTGCAATACTTTCCGCGATTTGCTATAATCTTAGAGAATTTCATAATGGGTTTTTTATTGTCAATTTTGAAGCTTGAAAAAGATGTTAGTATCAAACCCTTTATTGACAGTAGTTTCAGAACTCAATTCCCCAGGATAATACAAAACTTTACAAAATTAATAGCTATTCCCTCAACAATTTTAGCCATAAATTTGCTCAGAAATGATCTAATTTGAGCGATCGCAGAAATTTACTATTGACAAATTGACAAAAAAGTGATATGGAATATTTCAATGTTATTAACTTTAGTGAGATTAAATGGTAAGGGTTTAGCACTGCTAAACCCTTACATATCAAATCAATTACTCTATCATCTAAACAATCACAAAATTATTAACATTCAATGTTCCTGTTAAACCTGTGACTTCGATGATGGCATCATTAGCAGCATTAAACCCTGCGGTTGCATCATTAACAGCGACAAAAGTTCTTTGTCCAAAACTGAATTGAGCAGCGTAATTTGAACCAAAAGCTGCTAATTTTGCCCCAATACCAGCAGCATCTAGAGTATTAACTGCTCCCACATCCACAAATCCAGCTAATGCCGTAGAAACACGGAACAAATCATTACCTGGAGTGGCGTTGAAATCAGTGATGACATCAAAGTTAGCTAGGAGAGAATCAGTAAGATTTTGGTAAACAAATTTGTCAGCACCTAAACCACCAGTTAAGGTATCTTTGCCACCCGCACCAGTGAGAACATCATTATTTGTACCACCGACAAGAATATCGTTACCACTAGTACCTGTCAAAGTCAGACTAGAGGGACTACCAATCACACCATCACCATTGGTATCTATGCCAAAATTAGTCTCTTGAGTGAAAGCCGCCGCAGAATTTAATGCGTATTGTCCTTCAGAAGAAACCCAATTCCAGTTATTATCTAAATTCCAGATATGTAGGAAGTTTCCAGAAATGTTTTTCCAAAGAACTTGATTAACGCCATTGACGGTTTCTGCGGCTAGGGTTTGCCATCCCGCGTAGATATTTTGAAAGATTTGTTGTCCACCATTGTTAATAGCAGTTGGGATAGCTTGCCCCACCTGAGCAAAAAATTTGTTGGCGGTATCTTTGACTAATTTAGTGTTACCTGATGATTCAACGGTGGTGTAAGGACTGCCAATAATACCATCACCATTGGTATCTATGCCAAAATTAGTTTCTTGAGTGAAAGCTGCCGCAGAATTTAATGCAAATTGTCCCTCAGAAGAAACCCGATTCCAGTTATTATCTAAATTCCAGATATGCAGGAAGTTTCCAGAAATGTTTTTCCAAAGAACTTGATTAACGCCATTGACGGTTTCTGCGGCTAGGGTTTGCCATCCCGCGTAGATATTTTGAAAGATTTGTTGTCCACCATTGTTAATAGCAGTTGGGATAGCTTGCCCCACCTGAGCAAAAAATTTGTTGGCGGTATCTT
>NZ_VIKX01000270.1 GCF_009711935.1 Dolichospermum sp. UHCC 0259
CACAAATAGAAAACTGACAGACCACTAGCTAAATTCATTTCATCTAGTAATACAATGACAATTCTATCTTCCATTTCTGAATCTTTATTATATTGATATAGTCCCCGCATCAAATCAGTGGGTTTAAACTTCCTCTCAACATAATTATAAAAGCTTTGTAAATCTTGTGGAGAATCCCAGCGCGGTTGTACAGCTAATGTTAATAATTGCGCTCCAATATAATTACTATATCGTTGTGGAAGTTCACTTTTACCAGTCCCACTAATTCCCGCTAAAATCACCAAAGCAGAAATATCTTGGACTTTCAATGATGTATGAAATGCGTTAATTACCCGTTCAGAAAAAGTTAATCCTTGAGATTTAATACTATTAATAAAACCCGTAATAAATTCTTTTTCTTCTAGTTGTAATTTATTGTTAGGTAGTTCAGTCCAAAGTTTTTCTCTCAGAGATTGTAATGCTAATTTAGCACTATTTTCTATTTCGGTTATTTCTCCTTTTAATCTTCTAATTTCTTCTTGAAGTTCTTCTTTTTCTTGTTGCAACTTAGCATTATTTTCTTCTAGGGCAGCTTTAATACCCTGCAAAAGCAGGATTTCTCTTTCCAGTTCCCGTAATTCCGAATTCTTATCTCTAATAGCAATTTTTAATTCGTGTAATTTTTGCCACAATTCTTCAATTTTGTGATACTCATTCTGGTTTTCTTGAATTGCTTGTAAAATGCGTTGTTTTTCAGCTTCTAACCTGTCTATTTCTGGTCTTAACTGATTAACTCTTTCTTCAAAACTTTCTTTTTGGTTAAAAATTCCATCATAAGTAATCCGCAATAATTCTAATTCAGTCGCACGTTGTTCTAGTTGTTGAGATTGATTTTGTAATTCTTGAATTCGTACCGTTAGACTATCTAAATCTGCTTTTTTAACAGGTAATTCTAATGCCACTTTCTGGAGATTTATTTTCTGTGATTCTAAGGATTCAACTTGAGAACTTAGCACATAAATTTGACCTTCTAATCCACTTTTTTCAATTTTAAATTGTTCAATTTGTCCTATAAGTTGTTCCAAATGGGATAAATTAGGGCTTTTCTGATTAATTACCAGAATGCGATTTTCTAGTTCTTGTTGTTGCTGCTTGAGGATAGTTGATTTTTGATCAACCTGTTGTAATTCTGCTCGTTTTTCTTTATATTGTCCTTTAACTGGTGCTAGTGCTTCTGCTTCTTTTTGTAATGATTCTACTCTTGCTCGAAGAATTACCAATTGTTCATTTAACTTTGTTAATTCTTCTTGTGTTTTTATCTGATTTTCAACTTGCTTCAATTTAATTTGTGTATCAAGTTGTCTCTTATCTTGTAATTTACTGGCAACAGAAGCCCCTATAATTGCCCCTGTGGTGCTTCCTAATAAACCTACATCAACTCTACCCGTCAGAGAACCAGTTATACCAACACCAAAAGTAAAAGCACCAACTATCATCCAGTCTGAGAATTGCCCCATCTCAACACCTTAACAATTTTTATACTAAGCTACTCAACTAATCTCATTAAATCACAATTAGAAATAACTAATACGTTAAAATTACTTAAATTATTTTACATTTATATTGCAGTAAATTAAGAAAAATTACGCAAATATCACCCTGAAACCAAATTCCAGAGAGCATCAAATTTTATAAAAAAATAAAATAAATCCCCGACTTCTCAAAGAAGTCGGGGATCTGAGTCTTACTTAATCACAAGTATTAAATTAAACAGCAGCTAATTCTGGACTAGGACGCTTACTGTTACGGATATTGGTAATCGCCTCAGCATAATCAGGAGCATTGAACACAGCCGAACCCGCTACAATAGCATTAGCGCCAGCTTCCAAAACTTGCCAAGTATTATTAGCTTTTAGTCCCCCGTCAACCTCAATCCAAGGATCTAAACCGCGTTCATCACACATTTGACGCAACTTGCGGATTTTAGGAACTACGCTAGGAATGAAGCTTTGACCACCGAAACCGGGGTTAACGCTCATAATTAGCACTAAATCGCACAATTCTAGGACGTATTCAATTAACTCCAAAGGTGTACCCGGATTGAGTACAACCCCAGCTTTCTTACCAAGTTCTCTGATTTGTCCGAGAGTACGGTGGAGGTGAGGAGATGCGTTATGTTCTGCGTGGACAGAAATAATATCAGCACCAGCTTTAGCAAAACCTTCTACATACTTTTCTGGTTCCACAATCATCAAGTGGACATCCAGCGGTTTAGTTGTAACTGGACGAATCGCCTCCACAATCAGAGGACCTATTGTAATATTAGGGACAAAACGTCCATCCATTACATCAACGTGAATCCAATCTGCTCCCGCTTTGTCTACGGCGCGAATATCGTCACCCAGACGGCTAAAATCTGCTGATAGAATAGATGGAGCGATAACTATAGGCTTTTGAGATGAATTTTGGGTCATGGCTAGTGGGTTTTAAGCGTCTTCGTCTGTAGGCATTGTAACAAAATATGGATAAATTATTAAAAATTAATTCAAAACTCAAATTTTTAAGAAAACTTTTCCTTCCTAAAAATATGAATAAACGTTGGCTAATTTTTTGGAGTTTAGGTTTTTCCTGCTTGACTGTACCCGTCCTTGCTGGTGTCAAGTTGGCAAATTTTTTAGGTGTTAACGGTATTGATGCGCTGAAACTACATCAAGCTCCTTATAATTTGACTGGGCGGAAAATTGCCATTGGTCAAGTAGAAATTGGTCGTCCGGGGATGTTTGGCTGGGATAAAGCCGTATCTAAAAATCGGGCTGTATCTCCATTTGCAGTGTTTTCACGCAATGTCCCGGCTAAATCAAATGTTGGTGTTGATCCTCATGCTTATAATGTTTCTGGTGTGATGGTGAGTCAAGATAAGGCTTTTCCTGGTGTCGCACCAAATGCGCGACTGTATTCTTCTGCTGTCGGATCTACAAAAAAAATAGGTCAACCGGATGAGTGTTTATCAGCACAACATATTGCTTTACAAAATGGTGGTGATGTGCGGGCGATTAATTTTAGTTTTGGTGAACCTCTAGAACGTGATCCCCGACCAGAAGCTATGTTAGATGGTAATGCTTTACTAACATTATGTATTGACTGGTCTAGTCGGTTTCATGATGTTGTATATACTATTGCTGGCAATCAAGGCAAAGGCGGGATTCCCATTCCTACAGATAATTTTAACGCAATTAATGTGGCTTTTTCCTCAGAACGGGAGGGAATTTTTAATAAAGTTCACGTTTCTAATTTGGCGAGTATTAATCAAGGTATAGAAAATCGTTTAGCAGGGAAGGAATTTAATATTGGTGGGAGAAGTGCAATTAGTTTAGTTGCGCCTGGGACTAATATTCCTTTACTTAATCCTGATGGTAAGATAAATAAATCTACAGGCACGAGTTTTGCGACACCACAAGTTACGGCTACTGTGGCTTTATTACAGGAATTTGTGGATAGACAGTTACGAACTAAACAAGCAAATTGGACTATTGATGCTCGTCGTCATCAAGTCATGAAAGCAATATTACTCAATTCAGCCGATAAAATTCAAGATAGTGGTGATGGTTTACGATTGGGAATGACGAGGACTTTAATTGATAAACAAAATCAAGATTGGTTTGTTTCTGATGCTTATAAAAATACGAAAATTCCCCTAGATGCTCAAATGGGAGCAGGTCATTTAAATGCTTTTCGAGCTTATCAACAATTGAATGGTGGTGAGTGGAAACCTAATACAGCAGTTCCGCCGATTGGTTGGGATTATGGTACAGTTAATGCTAATTCTTTGAAAGAATATGATTTGCAAAAGAGTTTGAAAGAAAATAGTTTTGTGGCTATTACTTTAATTTGGGATCGTTTGGTGGAGTTGGATGATAAAAATAAGAATCAGGAATATGATATTGATGAAACATTTATAGATAAAGGATTAAATAATCTTGATGTTTATTTGGTTAAAAATAATGAAGTTATTGTTTGTGATTCTTTGAGTGAGGTTGATAGTGTTGAGCATATTTTCTGTCCAGTTCCCACTAATGGTAATTATAAGATTCGGGTGCAATTCAAGAAGCAGGTGAATGAAGCTACTCAACCTTATGCTTTAGCTTGGTGGACTGTAGGTGAAAGGTGATAGATAAAACAAAATTCAGGATCTTAAATTCCATTTCATCAACAGTGTTACCAGTAGATTTAACGTAAGCAGTCAGCTAAAACTGGATTTTAGGGGTTTTGAAGTGGGGGAGATTGACACTAATTTGCAGGTAGAAAACTGGCTAAAAACTAATTACAAAACAAAACGTAAGTATGCAGTGCTTATGCTTAATTAACAATTGTTCAGAAACTATCCCAACCAATCCACGTCATCTCACATATCACATATCATTGGCAATCTTATCATGAGTCGTTCTAACCGTTGGCCATCCAGCACCGCTGCACTCATGGCCATAGCCATTACCACAGGTGCAGCTACCCCTCTACTATCCTTTAGTCCTGTTATGGCTCAAGGATACAATCTTAATCAATCGCGGACAATTAGTATTCGCTCTGGTGCAACTTTACCTGTCACCTACGAAAAGGAGAAGGTTATTGTCAAACCGGGTGAAACCTTGGCTCTAACTCTGACAATAGCTGACAATGTTACTGATAGCAACAGAAATATTTTAATTCCTGCTAATAGTGAGGTTATTGGGGAATTACAACCAGTAAACTTAAATACGCGATCGGTAAGTAATAATCAGCAAGGTGTTCGTTTTGTGGCCAGAGAATTGGTATTTCCTTCTGGACAACGACAACAAATTTATGCTAATTCCAAAACCGTCACCCAAACAGAAAGAATTACCAAGGGAGCAAGCACTGGACAAATATTAACTGATGCTGCTATTGGTGCGGGTGCAGCTAGTGTAATTTCTCTGATCACAGGTAACAAGAAAATTGAGGTTTTAGAACCTGTGGGTGGTGCAGCAGCGGGGGCTTTAGCTAGTATACTATTGCGGAAACCGAAAGCTGATGTTTTTGTGCTAAGACCAGAACAGGATTTAGATATTACCCTAACTTCCAATTTAGTCATAACTCGTCAATAGACTTAATAGTAGTAGTTAAGTCGTGAATTTAATCATCTAAATAAAGCGATTGTTTCCCTGAACTATGGTGAAATGTCGCTTTATTTTTATGTAAAAACTATTCTCAATCTCTAGAGGTATATGCAACTAAATAAAAAATGTTAGTTTACATAGAGTATTCCTCCATAAGACTAATATTTTATTTTTGAAAGATTTCGTGATATTGTGGCATTAAAAATCATGGAAACTATCTATTTTTGTTAACGTCAATTATTATTGATGACAAAAAATAAATCCAGAGGCATAAATCAATGTTCACAGTTAATAATTGGCAATCAAAAACAGCATTTTTCATGGCTTTGAGTGTCACATCTACGGTTATTTCACCTTTAATTATCGCCAGCCCAGCTTTTGCTCAAACCTCTTTTAATGATGTTCAATCTAACTATTGGGCATCACAATTTATTCAAGAATTATCGAAACGAAATATTATTGCTGGTTTTCCTGATGGTAGTTTCCGTCCCGAAGAAGCAGTAACCCGCGCCCAATTTGCGGCTATGCTAAATAAAGCTTTTAATAAATCTCCGCAACGGCAATCAATTGTATTTAATGATGTAGCTACCAACTATTGGGCATATAATGCCATTCAGCAATCTTATATTACAGGTTTTTTATCTGGATATCCTGGCAATCGTTTTGAACCGAGTCAAGCAATTCCTCGGCAACAAGTTTTAGTGTCTCTTGCTAATGGTTTAAACTATTCAGCTAGTACAAATATTAATCAGACTCTACAATATTTTAATGACGCTGCTAATATTTCTGATTATGCTCGTAGTCCCATAGCAGCCGCTGTGGAAAAACGTTTAGTTGTCAATTATCCTAATGTCAAATTCCTTAACCCAACTACTAACGCGACAAGAGCGCAAGTAGCAGCTTTTATTTATCAAGCATTAGTGAGTTCTAACCAAGCAACAGCAATTAATTCATCTTACATTGTTGGTTTGCAAACTACTCCTATTCCTACACAACCAACATCTGCTACTATACCCCAGGGAACTATAATTCCTGTGAAGTATGAAAAAGCCGAAAAAATTCTGGTGACAAAAGATGAAATAGCTCCTTTGACATTAATGACATCACAAAGTATCATTACCCAAAATGGCACAGTTATAATTCCTGCGGGTAGTCAGGTTATCGGCCAACTCCAACCGGCTCAAGGTGGTTCTCAGTTTGTAGCCCAAAAATTGGTTTTAACTTCAGGTCAGGAATATCAAATAAGTGCTACTTCTAATGTCATTACGAAAACTGAAACCATTAAACAGGGAATCAGCACCACTGCAATTATCAAAGATACCGTTCTTGGTGCAGCAGCAGCAGCAGCTATAGCTGCGGTGACAGGAGATAAAGCTATTGCGACAGAAGAAGTTTTAGGAGGTGCCGGTATTGGGGGGTTAATTGGTTTATTCTTTGGGAAAAAGAGTGTTGATTTAATCGTTATTGAACCTAATACCGATTTAAAATTAACAATAAATCAAGACTTGCCAGTTGTTTTAAGATAATTGTGATTGGTGTGAAATCAACTCAAGAATAAATGAATTTTAAGTCTGTTCTCTATTCTAGCCAACAGATTGCAACCAAATAATGAATGTAGTTCCTGGAGTATTTGGTAATGTGATAATTGAGTTAATTGCTGGACTAAAAACATCTATGTTTCCCTGCATTTCTAATATTAACTGTTTAGCGATCGCAATTCCTAAACCAGTCCCAGGAATTTCTGTTTGTGCTTGTACGCCCCGGTAATGTCTTTCTCCTAGATGTTCTAGGTCTTGTGGAGGAATACCCGGTCCTGTATCACTAATAGCAATACCTTGTAAGTTCCCTTTTTGTTGTCCACATTGAACTAAGATTTTACCTCCTGGTGGCGTGTATTTTAAGGCGTTATCAAGGATATTACTCAAAACTTCTCGTAAGGCTTTTTCATTGACTCTGGCTAGGGGTAAGTGAGGAGAAATTTCTGTGATTAATTGTAAATTTCTTTCTTGAGCAATGGCTTGTGCAGATATTAATAATGGTGCTAATAAATCTACTAAGAAACAATTAGTTAATTGTTCTCCTGTTCCGGGTAATAATAAGGCAGTTTTAGCTGCTTTTTGCAAATTTGCGTTAATAACTACTTTTGATTCTGGTAGAGGTAAAGGTTCTAAATCTGCTGTATTGAGATCAATTACTTGATCAAATTGTTTTAATAGTTCTTGTAAGCGATCGCTCTCCCGGACTATACTGGTGGCGACTTCCCGATTAGGATCAACCGGTAACATCCGCTTAAATAGTAATTTCCCAAAGGTGCGGATAGCAGTTAAAGGGTTACGAAATTGATGTAAAAGATTATCTAATAAATCCCGTTGTCTCTCTTGGAGAATTTGTTCCTGCTGGAGTTGATGTTGCAACCATGACTGGCGTTGGTCTAAAATGCAAGCGATCGCTAAAGTCTTAGCAATACGTTCAATTTCCCTTTCCTCCCGTTCATTCCATTCCCTATCTTCTCTGGCCGTTACCAATAACCCCATCATCACACCTTCATAAATCAAGGGTAAAACAATTTGGTTATGACTAAGCCAGTATTCATCCTCTGCATCGTGTAAATTTTGCTTTCCTGTTGCTGCCGATTTCGCTGATTCATGGGAAGATATTGGAGTCGGTTTTAACAATCTCATTTGCTGATTGGGTAATGCTAAAACATTAGCTAACCTCACAGGATAACCTTCCCCCACTCCACTATATTCATCACTAGGATTTAATGCTATAGTCTCTGGATACACCATTACCGGAATTAGTTGTGCCTCCCCTGTAGGTTTTTCTACTAGTTCTTGTGTTAAATAAACAACACTAAATCCCGCTCCCATCCCTTGGGTTAGCAGAGCCATTTGCTCTCGACATAGAGCAAGAAAATCAGAACTGGCAGACATTAGCATGAGTTCAGGAATCTAAGAAGGAGTCAGGAGTCAGGAGTCAGGAGTCAGGAGTCAGGAGTCAGGAGTCAGGAAGAAGGAAGAAGGAAATTACCCAGTCCCCAGTCCCCAATCAAGGTTTATAGCTATCTAGTTTAGTCTAGTAATGGATAATTGGTAACGATTAATGGCTGAAAAGTCAGCAATTTTTTTAATTTTTAATTCTTCATTTTTCAGAGTTTTCCCCCAGTTGTATCAAAACATTAAAAACTCTTGATTTTTTAAGATAGAACTTATATAATGACGACGGATTTTGTAGCCATAACTACAGTCTATAGCTTGAAACAGGAGGACAATAGGTTGGCAAGGAGACGCAAGCGGAAGAGTCGTCGTAGGCAAGAAGGACGGCGCATACTTGAGCATATCCCTCAGTACAGCATTGAAAGTGGCGAAGATAAGCCTGTGACAGCAGCGAGAAAGTTTATTCAAGCTGAAGGTATTTTGCCACCTGCGCTGCTACTAGTAAAACGCAATGAACATACAACAGACCGTTATTTCTGGGCGGAAAAAGGTCTGTTTGGCGCTCAATACGTAGAAGAGAATCATTTCTTGTTCCCTAGTCTTAGGATTTTAGAATCACCAACAGTATCAGCACTAGAACCCGTCGCTGTTGCTGTGGCTAGTAACTAAACAACAAATGACTATCATATCTTGTAAATGTGACTTCTGACTCTGTGAATAATTAACTGGCAATTGTGACCAGTTTATTCAAAAATTCCATTTTTTTTAATTTTTTGGTTGAATTTGCCAGTAGGGTTTAAATACATTCTCTCAAGTCATGGCATAATTAATTCCTTATTAATCTATAACATATGAGATTAATCAGTTTTTTTATCAGCTTATACAAAAGAGAATAGCGACAGAGCCAAGGTCATCCAAAGAATGAAGCACAAATTATTTATGCTCTCACTAATTTGGACTACTATCAAGCCCTGTCCACCAATTTAAATTTTTCCTCATGACATCCCAAGCATCAGGAAGATTAACAGCGCTAACAGAATTTTCTCTTCTTCCCTACTGCTGATTTACTCAAAACTTTAAAAAGTCCCTAGGGCATAGGGCTTTAAAGCTCAGTTAATGTCCTCCAAGAGGAGTCGCTGAGAAGCCCACACTCACCTGAAAGGGAATGTGTGGAGTATGTCACTCAGAAGCCTACATGAATGTAGATCATGCTAGTTTTCATCCCCCAATTATCAATCAAGTGTCAAGCGTCTTTAGCTGTAATGCCCTTTGTAACTCAGCCAGTTCATCTCTATGGGCAGTTACAGTAACTGTACTTGAGAAGTTTTGCCCACTTGGGATATTTTCCATCTTGAGTGACACCTTCTCAAGTCTTCCAGATTTTTTCCAGTACAATAACCCACTTAAAGGCGAAAACAGGATTATTAATAGAAAAAATTGGCCAAAATCGGGCAAAAGCATTGATAGAACCAACGCCAAACAACCCAAACCTACGGCTGCTAATACAGTCAAAAATACAGCTAAAAACCAGCTAGGACTAACCAATCCTTCAAAAGTGACTTGATTTTTAGCAGCATCTACCGCTGCGACTCGATAAGCACGAGAGCGAAAATACTCCTTTAATGCAGTCATTAATGTATTCTCATCCTGCTCTGAAGTCAATCGCATCACTTCTGTACGGTCTTTAGTTGAAGCGCGAATAAAGAAAAATAACCCAACTGCTAACAGAAAAGTTAACAAGAAGGTAGATTGAGAAACAGTAGAATTCATAACTAATTTTTACGTCTGAAATTTTCACTCTTACTTAAACCATTATCAATTATTCTGGAAATAGGTAACAGCTAACAGACAACAACCGGAAGTTGTTCTTAATTTTTAAGTTTTAATTTTTATATGACGCAAAACTCCGAAACACCATCATCTAACCTCCGGGCTATAGCCCAACAATTTCGCCTAGCAGGTTGGATTAGTTTATGGATTCAGTTGGTATTAGGTGTAATCTCTGGAATAATTGTCTTATTATTTGGCATTTTTAGTCAAAGAGCCAACAGCCCCAATAATAATCCAGGTACAGGCTTTGGTGTATTTTTAGCGATTTGTGGCATCCTGCTTTTGGGTGCTGGAATTTATTTAGCTTATCGCTACACCAGAATTAGTAAACAATTACAATCTCCTACCCCTAGTAACCGCCCTCGTAAGTCCGAAACCGTGCAAGTAATCCGTTTGGGACTATGGATAAATTTAGCCGGAATATTAGTCACTTTATTGGGAGCGCAAGCGATCGTTGGTACACTGGTAGCTAGATCAATATCTCCTCAAGCCGCAACTACACAACTATTCGACCCAACTCGGATTATTAGCGGTTTAGATATGCTCATAGTCCAGGCAAATACAAACACTGTATCAGCGCACTTTGCAGGTTTATTAGCATCTCTGTGGTTAATAAATCGCATTAATAAACCATAATTAATAATTGACAGTGGTTGTAGCGGTATGCACTTGAATGAGATCCAGAATCTACAGTAAAAGCCATACTATAAGAGACTCTTAACTCCTGACTCCTGCTATATGGTATCTTAATCCCTGAAAACAGGTAATTCTAAAATAAATCCTGGTAAAACATTTTCTCCCGATAAACTTGTCGGTAATGGTACTATTTCTACAGATTGATTTTGACGGTAAATTTCTACTTGTTGATTTTGAGGATCAATTAACCAACCTAAACGTAAACCACTATTCAGGTATTCCTGCATTTTCTCCTGTAGTTGACTCAAAGAATCTGTACGAGAACGTAATTCTATAACAAAATCAGGACAAATTTTAGGGAATTTTTCTTGTTCTTGAATGCTTAAAGAATCCCAACGTTCATTAGCTATCCAAGCCACATCAGGAGAACGTTTACCACCATTAGGTAGAGTAAAAACAGTAGAAGAACTAAATACTTTTCCTAGCTTAGTTTGCAAATTCCATAACCAGACATATCCATTAAAATTTGATTCTCTATTACCACTAATTGCACCAACTGGAGGCATAATTATTAATTCTCCTTTAGCTGTTTGTTCAAGTTTCCAATCTTCATTGATTTGACATAGTTGATAAAATTGATCATCATTTAACCCTATGTTTTTGATATTTAAAATAACTGGTTCAGATGTCATCATTGCTGAAAACTCCTTAACGCTTAGGTAATGGAGAAGAGTATCTGAACTAATTATCAACCATATTTGGTAATTTTACCACTGATCATAATCAAACGCAGATGAACGCAGATAAACGCAGATAAGAAATGTGATATTAGTATATAGGGTTTAGTATTGTTAAACCCCTACGATTAATTATCTCAATCAAGTATAATTGACAAAACTTAACGAAATTCACCAATGCTAGATATTAAACAAATTAGAGAAAATCCCCAATTAGTACAAGAAAAGTTGAATACTCGTAGTGGTAAATACGAGATTCAGCCTATCTTAGATTTGAGTCAACAACAACGGGAATTGGAAGTTAAACGCAATGAACTCCAAGCCCGCAGTAATGAAATTGGTAAACTGGTGGGACAAAAGGTAAAATCTGGTGTTAATCCCCAAGATGAGGAAATTCTGGCTTTAAAGGAAGAAGGGAACAGCCTGAAAATCACATTAAGCGGATTAGAACCCCAGGAAAAAGAGTTAAAAGCGCAAATTCACCAATTACTCTTAGCACTTCCTAACTTACCTAGTGATTCTACACCTTTTGGTAAAAGCGAAGACGATAACCCAGAAGTGAGAAAATGGGGAGATGAATATAAACCCGCAAACCCCAATATTTTACCCCATTGGGAAATCGGCGAAAAGTTGGGAATCTTGAACTTTGAAAGAGCGGTAAAAATCGCCCAAACTCGGTTTGTAAGTTTGATAGGTGCGGGTGCTGCTTTAGAAAGAGCATTAATTCAATTTATGCTTTCTAAACATATTGAAAATGGGTATGTAGAAATTAGTCCCCCGTTGTTAGTAAATACGGATTCTTTAACGGGAACAGGACAATTACCCAAGTTTGCAGAGGACGGTTTTAAATGTGCAGATGATGATTTGTGGTTAATTCCTACTGCGGAAGTTCCGGTGACTAATTTTTATCGAGAGGAAATTATCAACGCGGAAGAATTACCAATTTATCACTGTGCATATACGCCATGTTTTCGTCGAGAAGCAGGAAGTTATGGACGAGATATGCGGGGTTTAATTCGGTTGCATCAATTCAATAAAGTGGAGTTGGTGAAATTAGTAAAACCGGAAAATTCTTTTGATGAATTAGAGAAATTAGTTGGAAGTGCTGAAAGTATTTTACAGGCTTTAAAATTGCCTTATCGGGTGATTAATTTATGTACTGCTGATTTAGGTTTTGGGGCAACAAAAACTTATGATTTAGAGGTGTGGTTGCCTTCTGCCGGCAAGTATAGAGAGATTTCTAGTTGTTCTAATTGTGTTGATTTTCAAGCGAGAAGGGCGGATATTCGGTTTAAGGAAGCAGGGAAAAAAGGGACGCAGTTTGTGCATACTTTAAATGGTTCTGGTTTGGCTGTGGGTAGGACTATGGCGGCGATTTTGGAGAATTATCAGCAAGCAGATGGGACGATTAAAGTACCGGAGGTTTTGCAGGTTTATTTAGGTAGGGAGGTTTTGTGATTTAGGGGTTTTTGTAGAGGCGTTTGGGGTGCGTCTCTACATAAGTTTTATACACAAATTTAAGGATAATTGCTATAATAATGATGTATTTTTTCTGATAATTTAGGAGAATAAAATGGATTATTCACGCCTCAAATACATCAAGAATGTGGATAATATCAATCATCCAGAGAAGTGGGCGTATAAATATCAGGAAGACTCAGATGAACAAGATGAAAATAAGTTACTAATTGGACATGAGTTCCAATTGAACTTTAGCCGACGTGCAAGGGGTGTGGAGAATCATGTTAGGGATCTACCAAAGGGATCAGTAATTATTCTTTCCCAGAGTCCGCGTGGTCAAAGTCGGTTTCTAACGCACGTAGTAGAATTGGTCACTATGTGCTATGAAGATCAACCACAATGGACACCAGATCAATGGGGTGTTTTTAGATCCGCCAGGGTGCTATGGGTTACTCCTCACTTCGATAATCCTAATCGTATTCCGGTCGATATAGATTTCATGAGAGCAAATTGGGGTTATCAGGGTAGCCTAGCAAAAAGCTTGGATAGTAAAAACCTAAAGTCTGCCTGGCAAAACGACATCAATAATCTGATAAGAGATTTGGAAAAGAAGAGAATATTTGGACTTCCGAATTGATTGCAAAACTATTGTCCCATTAGTGCGATCGCTCATCTTGTAGGGTGCGTTAATGAAATGTAACGCACCGTCTTTTATTTATATTTAATTAGTCTGTTATAATACTGATGCACCATAACGGCTAAATTATACATATCTTCCGAAGAATCATATACAATATTATTTTGTACATAGCTATGTGAATACTATTATGCCTCAGTTTCAAATAATTATTACTGCAATCCTCTGTATAGCTATTCTTTCCTGCTGGTTAGTTTTTTCAAAAGGCTTCAATATTGGTATTGCTCCTATAGTAGCTATAGGATTCTTATTGTTATCATTAGGATTAATGTTTTGGGTGTTTTTAACACCTAGTGGCAAAAATTTAGCTCGGAACTATAACAAAATACAACTACAAAGGCTAAAAATAGAGAGTAATTATATGGAAATGATGTATGATTTCAAAAATCTCTCCACATTTCAGCAGGTAGAGGAATGGGATAGAAAAGCGCAAGCCAAAATAGGAGAACTGATTAATATAACTAATAATCTTGAAACAGAATTAACTCAAAATAATAAAATTTTAGATTATTTAATAATGGGTATTAAAGAACAATACATAGTATTTTTAGCGAGTATTGTGGAAAAATTACAAGAATGTATAGATTTTACACCTAACTCTATTAAAGAACAAAAAATACTGTTGAAAGAACTAAAACAACAGAAAAAAGAGTTGCAATTAAAAAAGCGTGAATTAACAGCTAATATGAGATCAATTCAAGCGGATTCTCGTTCACGTAGTATTTATGCTGGTAGAAGTTTTTTAGGTATTTATGATTCTAAACTAGCCGCCCACAAGCGGCGTAGAATTCGTTACCAAAAGGAAGAAGCATTGCGCCCAAGTGAAGATATTAAAGCAGCTATTGATAGACAGATTTTACAAATTGATAAAGATATTCTTTGGGTTGAGAGATTTTCAGAATAAACATCTTGTAGGGTGCGTTAATAAAATGTAACGCACCGTTTTCTATTAAAATTTAACTGTCTGAATCAGGATATCCAGGATTAAAGGATTAACAGGATTATATTTGATGTTGATATTGTGGAATATTTAAATTAGCGCAATTCCTGAAAATGTAGACCAATATTAATAAAACATCCTGTACATCCTCAAATCCTGGAAATCCTGATTCAGACAAAATGCAACTTCTGAAAATATAGATGAATATTAAAAAAACATCCTGTACATCCTCAAATCCTGAGCATTATCTCGACTTCGCTCGATAACCACCTGATTCTGACAAATAATGTTAAAATTTTTACTATCAGAAAATGGTCAAAAAAGATAAACTAATTGAAAAATTAAAAAATAGCCCCAACAATGTAAAGTTTAGTGATATTCGTAAACTTTTAGAGTTAGAGGAATTTTTCTTAGATAGAATTACAGGTAGTCATCACATATTTATCAAAGATGAAACAATCTTAGTAATTCCAGTTCATAATAATCGGGTAAAATCAGTTTATGTTAAACGAGTATTAGAATTAATAGAAGGAGAGTGATCATGAATTATCCCATAGTTGTTTATCCTTGTGAAGAAGGCGGTTTTGTAGCAGAAATTCCCGCATTAAAAGGATGTTTAGCACAGGGTGAAACTTTAGAAGAAACATTACAAGAATTGATAACTGTGCGAAACTTGTGGTTAGAAACAGCTGAAAAACATGGTCAAAAATTGCCAGATATTGAAGGTGCTATTGCAAAAGTGAAAGCTCTAAGTAGTGTATAAATTTTAGAATCAGGATTTCCACCGATTAAAGGATTAACAGGATTGTATTTGAGTTTGATATTGTTTGAATTAGCGCAATTTTTAAGGATGTAGATGAATATTAAAAAACATCCTGTACATCCTCAAATTCTGGACATCCTGATTCAGACAAAAAGTGATAATCTATAATATAATTACATTATAATCCTAGAGGTAAAACTATGACTATTGAACAAGCAGTTTTAGAAAACTTGCGGGAATTACCAGTAGATAAACAACAAGAAGTTTTAGATTTTATTCAATTTCTCAAACATAAATTACCAGCAAAGAAACGCCGTACTCCTCCTGCTTCTATTGCTGGTAAAGGCAAAACATTGGGTGATATTGTTAGTCCTTGAGTATCCTGATTCAGACAATTTTTAGCTACAATTAAAGCATAAGCAACTAACATGAATTAGAGGAAATAATCATGAACACAGCCAAACTTAGCAGTGACGGTACTCACCAAATGGTGATATTACCAACAGAGTTTAAAATGACAGGTACTGAAGTCTATGTTAAAAAAATTGGTAATGCCATTATTCTTATTAGTAAAGATAATCCTTGGCAAACTCTAATTGATAGTTTAGACCAATTTTCCGATGATTTTATGACTACTAGAGATCAACTTCCTGTTGATAAAAGAGAGGAGTTTTAAATGCAATATCTTCTCGATACCAATATCTGTATTTATCTGATTAAACAAAAGCCAGAAAAAGTTATAGCGCGATTTCAAACCTTGTCAAGTTCTGATATTGGCATTTCTTCCATGACCGTTGCTGAATTAGAATATGGTGTTTATAAAAGTCAGCAACAAGAGAAAAATAAAAATGCCCTCATGCAGTTTTTACTTCCTTTAGAAATTGTTGAATTTAGTCAAGATGCAGCAGTAATTTATGGATGTATTAGAAGTGATTTAGAAAGTAAAGGGCTTGTAATTGGACCAATGGATATGCTGATTGCTGCTCATGCAATGAGTTTAGGTGTTACTCTAGTTACTAACAATATCCGCGAATTTTCTCGCATTTCTAAACTCTCATTAGAAAATTGGGCAGAGTAAGTTAATGAAATGTAATGCACCGTTTTCTATTAATATTTAATTGTCATAATCAGGATACCCAGGATTAAAGGATTAACAGGATTGTATTTGATATTGATATTCTGGAATACTTGAATTAAAACATCCTGTGCATCCTGAAATCCTGGACATCCTGATTCAGATAAAAAGGATTAACAGAATACAGTCTAGTAAATTTACCAAAGTAATCGCATTGGAATAATATGACCAGAACAATATACATAGAAACAAGTATTATTGGTTATTTAACAGCAAGACCTAGTAAAAATTTGATAGTTGCTGCTAATGCAGAATTAACAAGAGACTGGTGGGACACTCAGCGAAACTCATTTACTATTTACATTTCTCCACTGGTATTGCAAGAAGTAGCAAAAGGTGATGCAGAAATGGTAAATAAAAGACTAGAAGTTTTAAATAACTTTCCTTTACTTGATATCACAGAATCAGTACAAAATTTAGCACAGGAATTCCAAAAACAAAGTAATTTACCACCCAGTGCTGCTTATGATACTGTTCACATTGCTACAGCTACCGTCTATGGATTGGATTATCTGTTAACATGGAATTGTAAGCACATTGCTAACCCCTATATTCAGAAAAAACTCTCACAGATTGCTAATAGTTTAGAGTATGAATTGCCAACAATATGTACACCTTATGAAATGTTAGGAGAATAATTTATGTGGAATGATGAAGTTTTGGCAGAAATTCGCAAAATAAGAGATGAACAAGCTAAGTCATTTAATTATGATTTGGCTGCTATTTGTGCTGATTTAAGAAAACAGCAAGCAACTAGCGGAAGAAAGATTATTTCTATTCCATTAAAGAAGGTAGTTCTCTCACGCTAATTTTGTAGGGTGCATTAATACAATGCACCGTTTTCTATTAATATTTAACTGTCTGATAGCGCAGCGTGGCGCAAGCCATATCAGGATAACCAGGATTAAAGGATTAACAGGATTATATTTGATTTTGATATTCTGGAATATTGGAATTAGTACAATTTCTGAAGATGTAGATTAATATTAAAAAATTATCCTGTACATCCTCAAATCCTGAGCATCCTGATTCTGATAAAAAAGGATTAACAATTCAGTTAAATCCTGATTCTGACAAATTTGGTATAATTAACATGATCATTTACTAATTAAGTGAAATATGAAAACACTAGACATAAGAGTAACTATAACAAAAGATGGTAAATTATTAGTCAATTCTTCTGTAGATATGCCAATGGGAGAATATAACGCTGTTATGGTATTAGAAGATAGCCCAATTGATCATCATGTCCAAACTTCTGTGAAAAATGCTCAGGCTATTTTTAGAAAATATATTCCTGCTAATAAAAAACTTTCTGAAGAATTAATTCAGGAACGAAAAGAGGAAAGTTTGAATGAGTGAAGTTGTTGTAGATGCTTCTGCTATTTTAGCTTTACTTAATCAAGAAACTGGTAGAGTTGTGAAAAGTTATGTTGGTAATTAATACCCAGACCCCGACTTTTTGGAGAAGTCGGGGATCTATTTTACTCTCTCACCAATCCATTGTTTTTACATCCCCATGACCAATTACCAATTACCAATGTTAGATGTATCCGTAGTTGTCCCAATTAAAGATGAGGTCGAAAGTTTACCTTTATTACTAGAAGCCATTTCTACGACTCTCACCGCTAGTGAATTGAGTTATGAAATTATTTGTGTAGATGATGGTTCTAGTGATGGTACAGCAGAATTTCTCAAGGAACAAGCCCAAACGCGCCCTGATTTAAAAGCGGTGATTTTGCGACGTAACTATGGACAAACTGCGGCTATGTCTGCGGGTTTTAATTATGCTACAGCTAAAGTAATTGTGACTTTAGACGCTGATTTGCAAAATGACCCAGCGGATATTCCCATGTTATTAGCAAAGCTGGAGGAAGGTTATGATTTAGTTAGTGGTTGGCGGCAAAATCGCCAAGATGGGGCGGTCAATCGGTTGCTTCCTTCTAAAATTGCCAATTGGTTAATTCGGGGGGCTACAAGCGTCTATATTCATGATTATGGTTGTTCTTTGAAAGCTTATCGATCTGAATTAGTTGCAGATATGAATCTTTATGGGGAACTACACCGCTTTTTACCAGCTTTGGCATATATCGAAGGGGCAAGAATTACAGAAGTACCTGTGCGTCATCATGCGCGGCGGTTTGGACAAAGTAAATATGGGATATCACGGACATTTCGGGTATTGATGGATTTATTAACTATTCTGTTTATGAAGAAGTTCCTTACCCGTCCCATGCACGTTTTTGGCTTGTTGGGATTAGTTTCCATGATTGCTGGTGGGGGAATAGGTATACATTTAACTTTCATTAAATTGGCTTTTCATGTAGATATTGGTAGCCGTCCTTTGTTGATTTTGGCGGTGTTGCTGTTAGTAACAGGAGTGCAGCTATTTTGCTTTGGTCTTTTGGCAGAATTACTGATGCGGACTTATCATGAATCTCAAGGACGACCAATCTATCGGGTGCGAGAAGTTGTGGCGAAAAATATTAAGTAACGTAACAATAGAAAAATAATTCTTTTTGCATTATTGCATCTGCCGTGAAAGCCTTTGATACTTTTGACGCTAATCTGCGAAAAAACCTGCTCATGTTATTTGCAGCGGGTTTGTTTTTCTGGTCAGGTTTGGCTTCGTTATTGCCTACCTTACCCTTATATATTGAACATATTGGTGCAAACAAACAAGAAATTGGCATTGTCATGGGCAGCTTTGCCATTGGGATGTTGCTATGTCGCCCGTCAATGGGTGCTTTAGCAGATAATCGGGGTCGTAAAATAGTATTATTGATTGGAATGTCTGTGGCGGCGATCGCTCCTTTGGGATATTTATGTGTAAAATCAATTATCCCCCTCATGGTAATTCGTGCCTTTCATGGCATTAGTATCGCCGCTTTTGCCACAGCTTACATGGCCTTAGTCAGCGATTTAGCACCAGAACACCGTCGCGGTGAAATTGTTGGTTACATGAGTTTGGTCAATCCTTTAGGTGTGGGAATTGGTCCTGCTATCGGGGGATTTATTCAAGAAAGTGTCGGTTATACCCCATTATTTCTCTCATCTACGGCTTTATGTTCCCTGGGTTTATTATGTATCATCCCCATTATTAATCCACCAATTGTCACCAAACCAATTAACAGTAAAAATGATAACTTTTGGCAAATATTAACTAGTCCTCGCGTGCGGATTCCGGCTATTGTCTTATTCCTAAGTGGTTTGACTTTAGGTGCTTTGCATACTTTCATCTCCCTATTCATCAAATCAACCGGAGTTGATTTAAATCCAGGTTTATTTTTTACTGCTGCGGCCTTCTCCAGTTTTAGTTGTAGATTATTGACTGGTAAAGCTTCTGATAGATATGGACGGGGTTTATTTGTCACCATGAGCTTAATGGCTTATACACTTGCTATCATCTGTATTTGGCAAGCAAATAACTCTTTCATGTTTTTATTAGGAGCATTGATGGAAGGCGCTGCTTCTGGTACACTTATCCCCATGATTTCTGTATTGATGACAGATAGGGCTTTACCCCATGAACGCGGGAGAATATTTAGTGCTTCCTTAATGGGATTTGATATCGGTTTAGCGATCGCAGGGCCAATTTTTGGTACATTTGCCGAAACACTGGGTTATCGAGATATGTTTGGTCTGACTACAAGTTTAACCATCATCGCCATGATCATCTTCTTTACCCAGTCTAGCCGCAATCTTTCTCAATCTCTGCGTTTTGCCCTTGGTCGCACAGAAGATATCTACGCTGTAAAATAACTGATCAAAAATGCACAAACTCCAAAAAAGGAACTTGTGCATTTTTGATTATAAAATGGGCGAGGAGGGATTCGAACCCCCGACACCGTGGTTCGTAGCCACGTGCTCTAGTCCACTGAGCTACACACCCTTGACTCACGAATTTTATAATAGCACACACTTTCCCAATGACGCAAGCTAATTTTCCAAATTCTTTTCCATTAACCCATTTGGATGCCCAGGGACAAGCCCAAATGGTTGATGTATCCGGCAAAGTAGCCACAATTCGCCAAGCAGTAGCCACTGGTAAGGTACGAATGTTACCTGAGACATTCGCCGCTATTCAAGCCGGAAACACTCCCAAAGGCGACGTTTTAGCCACTGCACGGTTAGCCGGCATCATGGCTGCTAAACAAACAGCGAACTTAATTCCTCTCTGTCACCCCTTACCGTTGCAGAAAATTACTGTGGAAATTATCCCCGATGCCCAACTACCCGGTTATCAAATTGATGCCACCGTCAAAACCAAAGCAGAAACCGGTGTCGAAATGGAAGCTTTAACAGCAGTATCCATTGCCGCTTTAACTTTATATGATATGGCTAAAGCCTTAGAAAAATCAATCCAAATAGAAGCGATTCATTTAGTTAGTAAAACAGGTGGAAAGTCTGGAGATTGGGGATAATGAACACAGAACTTACACAAGGTGAGAGAAAATGAGGGGAATTTTATATGGAATTTGAGTGGAATCCAAACAAAGCGGAGTTAAATTTTAAGAAGCATGGTGTTTCTTTCCAAGAAGCCGCAACCACTTTTAATGACCCATTATCTGTCACCTTTCCCGATCCTGACCACTCCATTGGAGAAAGTCGCTACGTTATTATTGAAATATCTAGATTTAGACAAATTTTAGTTGTTGCCCACACTGATAGAGAAGACAAGATCAGAATTATCACTGCTCGAAAAGCCACCCGACAGGAGAGGAAGTTTTATGAAGAAGGAAGTTGAGAACGAAATGGAAGATGAGTTACGTCCTGAGTACGACTTTTCTCAAATTCAGAAAGGTGTCAGAGGCAAATATGTTGAGCGATATCGGACTGGGACAAATTTAGTGCTTTTAGATCCCGATATTGCCCAAGCTTTCCCCAATGATGACGCGGTGAATGACGCTTTAAGATTGTTAATCCAAATCGCCCAGCGTCAGCAATCCCAGACTGCGGTACAGAGGAAAGAATAGCAAAAGGAAAAAATAAATAAAATACTTTACAAGGAGACTTTACTCAAAAACTACAGTTCTATTTCCATAGACTAAAACGCGATTTTGTAAATGCAATCTTACCGCCCTCGCTAACACAATTCTTTCCAAATCTTTCCCTTTTCTAATTAAATCATTTACCTCATCTCGATGACTTACCCGCACCACATCCTGTTCAATAATTGGACCTGCATCTAATTTTGGTGTCGCATAATGGGCTGTCGCACCAATAATTTTTACACCTCTTTCAAAAGCGCGATGATAGGGATTAGCCCCAATAAATGCTGGTAAAAATGAATGATGAATATTAATAATTTGCGGGAATTTTTCAATAAAGTCTGCGCTAACTATTTGCATATATTTTGCCAAGACAACTAAATCAATTTTGTATTCATCCAGTAATTCTAGTTGTTTAATTTCCTGTTCTTGTTTATTATCTTTAGTAATTGGTAAGTAATGGTAATCAATACCAAACTGTTCAGCTATTGGTTGTAAATCAGGGTGATTACTGATAATTAAGGGAATTTCCGCGTTAAATTCGTTAGCGCGATGTCTCCAAATTAAATCAAATAAACAATGATCTTGACGACTTACCCAAATAGCAATGCGGGGAAGAGTATCAGAAAAGTGTAATTCCCATTTTGCATTTAAAGGTTGTGCGATGGCATTAAAAGCAGGATGAATTACATCTTTGGGTAAATTAAATCCTTTTAATTGCCATTCTATGCGAGTCAGAAATAGTCCAGCTTCAAAATCTGTATGTTGATCTGCATGAGTAATATTACCACCATTAGCATAGATAAAATTGGCAAATTTTGCTACCAATCCCCGTTGATCTGGACAAGAAATTAATAAAGTTGCTGTTTGTTTTGTCATGAAAGTAAATAAAGTGGTTATTGATTTTTAATTAGTCCGCGCAGGTGGTCATTGAGCCTGTCGAAATGCGGACTTTGTTTGTATAGCTACGACTTCCAGTCGCCAAGGCTTCATTATTTATTTGTGGGAGTTGGAGAAGGAAGACTAGGTAATGATTCTAGATCAGTTTTTTCTTCTATTTGTTTCCATTCTGATATATCTCGATTAACTGCATTGACAAAATCCTTAGAAACTAATAATAAATTCATATTTTTGTTATCAGCTTGGGCATATAAAAATTGATTATTAAAATCACCTTTACCTAAAATCAATTGATGACTTTGTTGATTTTTTAGTTTAACATCAATAGTTGCTATAGGTTTATCTAAACCAAATTCTGATAATTCAGTAGGTAAAACTGATACTGTCCTTTCACTTTTTCCCTTAACCAATAAATCCATTAAATAAGAAACAATTGCATCATTTGCTAGTGTTGATATGGGAGATTTTATTTCCCATTGGGGTTTTTCAGTTGTATTCCTTTTTTCGAGTTGTAATGTTGTCTCTTTAAATTTAATTGTTAAAGATTGCACATCATCCGCGCTAAAATCGAAAATTTTCTGCTTTTGGGCTTTGATTTCTGTTTGCCGACTTTTGCCTTTGATTTCATGAAAATAGACAAAACTACCTAACCCCAAGGCTAAAAGTATTAAAATTAAAGTCGTTTTTGGTAATTTCATATTTAAAGTCAATTAATAAATTATCTAAATCAATGAGAAATTAAAACCGCTTCTCGCCATTTTTGCACTGAGTTAATTATATAAATGCGATTGATATATTTTAACATTTTCACTGTAATAATTTCTTCTTGGATTTTTGCTTTTTCAAGTAAATCAGCGCGAAAAGTCCCTGCTAACAAACCGCATTTTACCGGAGGTGTGATAAATTTTCCATTCAACTCTACTACAATATTACCAATACAAGTTTCTGTGATTTCACCTCTTTCATTCCACAATAAAACATCATCACAATCAGGAAAAGCAGCTTTTGCTGTTTCATAAACTTGGCGATTAGTCGTTTTATGGTACAAAAATAGGTTATTAGAGTCAATGGGTGTGCAACACATACCTAGTTTAACAAATTCCTGATTATTCACAGGAGATAAAGGTATAGTTTGATATGTAATTTTACCATAATAATCTAACAACAATCGCACCTTATAAGCTTGATTTAAAAATTTTTTTGTTAATTCATCAAGTTGTTTTTTTAACCTATTGATATCAATGTTAAAATTAAAATAAATTGCTGAGCCTTGCAATCTTTGTAAATGATAATCTAAAACAAAATAACCATCATCAGGTTGCCATAATATTGTTTCCAAAAGTGAAAAATCTGGTTGATTTAAGGTGAGAACTTGGGCTTTAATTTGACATTCTTGATATTCATCACTACTTACAGAATCCCAAACAATTCCTCCTCCAACTCCATACTCAGCTTGACTATTTTTTTTATCAATTAATACAGTCCGAATAGCCACATTAAATTGCGCTTGACGTTGGGGATTAATAAATCCAATACATCCAGTATAAATGCGGCGTGGTGTATTTTCCAACTTCTGAATAATTTGCATAGTCCGGGCTTTAGGTGCGCCGGTAATAGACGCGCAGGGAAATAACGCCCCCATAATGTCATTTATGGAAGCTGTAGTTTTGGCTGTGACGGTGGATGTCATTTGCCAAACTGTGGGATATTTTTCAACATTGAATAAACTGGGAACTTTAACAGTATTAATATTAGCTATGCGTCCCATATCATTGCGAATCATATCCACAATCATCACATTTTCAGCGCGGTTTTTTTCCGAAAAATGTAGTTGATTAGCAATATCATGATCTGTCGCTAATGTCAAACCTCTAGCTGCTGTTCCTTTCATGGGACGTGAGGTTAAATTATTCCCGTCAAGATCAAAAAATAGTTCGGGGGAAGCGGAACAAATAGCAAAGTTATCAATATCAACATAAGCCCCATAATCGGCGTTTTGTGCTTGTACTAATTTGAGAAATAATTCCCAACTATCGCCACTAAAGGGCGAATTTAGTCGTAAGGTATAATTGACTTGATATGTTTCCCCCAAAGCGATGTATTCTTTGATTTTACTAATGGACTGATGATATTCGGCTTCAATAACTGAAGGTTTCCAATTGAGTTGATATTCTGTCGGTAAGGTTGGTTTTGGTAATTCAATAATTTCTGGTTTTTTATATAATCCAAACCAAAGTAGGGGAAATGAACCGGGAGAATGGGTTTCTAGGACGGAATCAAAAGCTGTGGAAGCTTCATAACTAATGAAACCTGCTGCATACATTTGATGTTTGGCGATTAAATCATTTACAAGTTGCAATTTGGGAACAACTTGATCAATACTATCAGCTTTGATAATTTCATCGGGATTTTGAAAACAAAGCCAATGTTTGAATTTAGCATCATGAATTACTAATTTATTTTTCATCGGCGTTTCCACCAAATCACAAAACCTGTTCCTAAACCAATTAAAGGTAATAAAAACAGGGCAGCTTTTCTTAATAAGTTAGCCTGAAGAGTTGATATAACAATCCGGCGATTTTTTGGTTCTTTAGGACGAATTGAAAGAAGTTGTTGATCTTGTTGACTTAGCCAACTAACTGAGTTTAAGAATACATCTCCATTTAATTGTTGTTCAAATAAACCATCAGCGGCAAAATTTGAGTTTCCAAATACTACTAATCTTGACTCTTTCGCAGTAGGTTGAGAATTTGTGGAAATTGGACTTGGTGAATTTGTGGGAATTGGACTTGGTGAATTTGTAGAGGTTGGTGTTGGTGAAGTTGTGGGAATTGCATTTGATAACTTTCTAGTTAATGCTACTCCTAAAGTTAAAGGTCCTTTTAAATCTTGACCTTCATTAAACTCTAATTTTTCACTTTTTTGATCACTTTCTGCCCAACTGTTGGGATAGGGTTTAGTTTTTAATAAAGCCATAGACTCGATACCAGGGACAGGATCAATTTCCAAAGGACGAGTTAAGGGATAGACAGAAATATTTTTCCCAAAATCTTTAGTAATAGGATGTTGTCCATATTCTGTAACTAGAATATAAGCCGGTCCTCGTTGAAAATTTGCCCCAGAAGTGTCAATGGCCAAACGATTATCTAAACGCACACCCCAATCTTTTAAAATAGTGTCTATTTTCGGATCGGTATTAGGATCAATCATCAATAATAAGTTACCACCACGATTAAGATAATTTTGTAAGGCTATGACTTCCCCTGTCAATAATTCTTTCTTTGGTCCAGCGACAACTATAACAGCAGCATCATCAGGAACTTGTGGCTGTTCTGCTAAATTTAAAGCTGATGTTGTAAAGTTTTTATCGGTTAATGCTTTCATTGCTTGGGAAATTGCCCCTTTACTAGCTGAAAGTGGGTGTTCACCATGACCTTGAAGAAAGTAAACTTTAGCAGTTGTAGAACTGGTGATTTGTTGTAACCGATTAGTTAATTTTATTTCTGACAAACGTTCATTTTTATTAATTATCTGAACTAATTGCCGTTTATTTTGAAATTCTAGATAAACTTCGCCATAATCTTCGCCATAATCTTTGACACCAAATTTTTCTGCTATTCCTCGCTTTAATTGAGGATCAACATACTCAAATTTAAATTGGTTACTTTGACGATGATAGTTGTCTAATAATTCTCGATCTTGAAGATTTTGTTCTTTACTGAATAACCAAACTTTCATTGTTTGGGGTAAATTACTCACTAATTCCCTTGATTGAGGGGATAGGGTAAATAATTGACTATCTGTTAAATCTAGGCGCAGGTGATAGCGAGTACCTAAAAAGTTAATTAATCCTAAGATAACTAATACTGATAAGGTGGCAACAAAGGCGTTAGTACCGGATTGGGTGGAACGTTTTTGCCACCATTTACTTTGTTGGCTTTGGATTATTATCCAGAGGCTACAAATTACTAAACCTAGTATTGTTAATGATAAAGGGATTATTCCCCATTTTTCTGATATTAAACCAATGGTTAAGCCGGCAGCTAAAAAGAATGGTCCGAGCCAAAATACAAGTTTCCAAAGTTTATTTTTATTCATTAGGGAATGGGGAACAGGGGAAGTGGGGGAAGTGGGGGAAGTAGGGGAAGTGGGGGAAGTGGGTTTGCTTTTTCAAGTAAATCAGCGCGAAAAGTCC
>NZ_VIKX01000271.1 GCF_009711935.1 Dolichospermum sp. UHCC 0259
TACTCCCCTACTCCCCCGCTCCCCCGCTCCCCTACTCCCCTGCTTCCCTATGAGCGCGTCCGTAACGGAGAGTGAGAGTTTTTAAGCGATCGCTTAAATCTGGCGTTAATACCCCCGATTGGTAACGCCACTCCCAATTTCCCTCCGCTGTACTGGGAAAATTCATCCGTGCATCAGTTCCCAAACCTAGTACATCCTGCAAAGGTATAATCGCTTGATTAGCGATCGAACTTAAAGCTAACCTAATTAAATCCCAGTGTATACCATCTGGACTGATACAACCCAAATACAACAATAAATTTTGCTTTTCGTAATCATTTGCAGCATTAAACCAGCCTACAGTCGTATCATTGTCGTGAGTACCTGTATAAACCACAGCATTGCGAGTGTAGTTAAAGGGTAAAAACGGATTACCGGGATCAGAACCAAAAGCAAATTGTAATACCTTCATACCTGGAAACTCAAACTGATCTCGCAGTGCTTCCACTTCTGGCGTAATAATCCCCAAATCTTCCGCCAAAACTGGTAACTTACCCAAACGCTTTCTAATTGCCTCAAATAAAGCTACTCCAGGTGCTTCAATCCATTCCCCATTAATAGCAGTCGTTTCTCCCTGGGGAACAGCCCAATAAGCCTCAAAACCCCGGAAATGATCAATGCGAATTATATCCACATAATCCAGCATCGCCTCAAAGCGCAATATCCACCAATTAAAATCTTGTTTTTGCAATTCTTCCCAGTTATAAACCGGATTTCCCCATAATTGACCAGTAGTGCTAAAATAATCAGGTGGAACTCCTGCCATTAAAGCCGCTGCTCCCGTTTCCTCATCTAAAGCGAAAATCTCAGGATTTGCCCACACATCAGCACTATCATGGGCTACATAAATGGGAATATCTCCAATAATCTCTATCCCATTGTCATTAGCATAGTTTTTCAATTCTGACCACTGCCGGAAGAACTCATATTGAACAAACTTGTAATAAAAAATCTCCTCTGCTAACTCTTGCTCAATTTTGGCTAAAGCAAGTGGTTCACGCTTGGCTAACTCTGGTTCCCAATTGTTCCAGCTTTCACCCTTTTGGGCATCTTTGATCGCCATAAATAGCGCATAATTATTTAACCAGTAGCCTTTATCAGCACAAAACTTAGCAAAAGCTTCTCTTTGGGTTGAATTGGCCTTAGTTTTAAAATCCTCACAAGCTTTAATGAGTAGATTGACCTTAACAGGGATAACTTCATTAAAATCAACCTTATCTACAGAAAAATCTGGTAAATCAGCCAAATCTTCGGCAATTAACAAACCTTCGTCTAACAACTTTTCGGGACTAATCAAAAAGTAATTTCCCGCCATTGCGGAGTAGCACATATAGGGAGAATTACCATAACCAGTCGGCCCTAGAGGTAAAACTTGCCAATATTGCTGGTGACTATCTTTGAGAAAATCAATAAACCGATAAGCTTCCAAACCCAAATCCCCAATCCCAAAACGACTGGGAAAAGAACTAGGATGTAGTAAAATACCACTTGATCTAGGAAAAGGCATATTTAACCTGAAATATAGAAAAATGTAATTGTTTATCAGTTACGCATCGAATTTATCATGTCATAGTCAGTCTTGACCGTTGTAATTCGTGAAGAAATGAGAAGATTAATTCAGATCCCCGACTTCTCAAAGAAGTCGGGGATCTATATTCCTCCCAATAACTGAACAATGACTTACAGAAATCCTGCTCCCACCGTTGATATCATTATTGAATTAATTGATAGACCTCATCGCCCCATTATCCTGATTGAAAGACATAATGAGCCTTTCGGTTGGGCGTTACCCGGTGGTTTTGTTGATTATGGTGAATCAGTAGAAAAGGCAGCAATTAGGGAAGCAGAGGAAGAAATAGGTTTAAAAGTAGAATTAATCGAACAGTTATTAGTGTATTCTGATCCTAGTCGAGATCCACGTCAGCATACGATTAGTATTGTATTTTTAGCGACAGCGACAGGTGAGCCTTTAGCGGGTGATGATGCTAAGGGGTTGGGTATTTTCTCACCTTGGTGTATTCCTGACAATTTGTGTTTTGACCATGACCGGATTTTGCGGGATTATTGGCAATATCGGCATTATGGGATTCGTCCAAGGTTGGGATAGATGATTTTGGCTTTTTCTCCGTCAGCACTTAGATAGATTCATCAAAATTGGTTAATTCTGTTAATAACTCTTGACTGTCTTTCCACAAGCTAATTTTGCCATCACGATAGATTTTGGCGATAAATGGAGCAGGATGTTTACGGACAAATTCTTGCATGGGGAGAATTGCTGTAAGAAAAATTGCAGCCATATCCTTCCCTGGTAGGTTTTGTGAGGCCAGCACAAACATTTTTATTTGAGCGTGTGCTACAGCAATTCTTTCTAATTGATTTTTGCTGATTCTGTCATCTTTAGTTAAAACAATCCAGCCTTTTTCTCCTACTTGTGGTAGCCAATCTACATCTAACGCACCTTTATCAAAATGATCATCATGAATTTCAACAGTGATACCTGCTGTACGAAGTGTTTCTGGAATAGATTTTTTACCTAAACATCTATCTATGAAAAAGGTAATTGATTGAGGTTCGGTCATGCAGCAGCAGGTAATTCACAACGGATAGCTTCTTGAATTATCATGGAATCGCAGTCGTAATCATCAGCCAGATCCTCGATTGAATCACCAGCTTTTAATCTTTCTGCTAAAATCCTTGTAGGAATTCCTGTATCAGCAATTACTAGGCGACCAAAGGCAATGCGAGGATCAATAACAACAATACGAGGGTTATTTTCTTCGTTAAAGTGAGTGAAAGGATAAAGTTTAATTGCTAATCCAGTATCATCTGGTTCAATGCGTTGAAGATGAGCATTAAAAGCTTCTTTCATGTCTGTTTGTCCAGATTTTGATGCGTTAATTAGAGAACCGTATCTTTCTATAAATAGGTCAACTCCATCAGTTCGGAATTCTTCACGCGCTAATGGGTGTGGTACTTGAAACTGTTCATCAATGTAGTCAAGAGCTTTTCTAACATTATCTAGTTGAATTTTATGGTGTTGACGAATTGCCCGTAAAATATGAATTTCTACTAAATTAGTAAATGAAAGCAAGGTTGGTTTAAAGTCTTTAGTAGCAATAACTGGTTTAAAGAAAGTCACACCATTAATAGTGGGATAATTTCTGCCAACTGTCCAAGAGCGAATTGTTCCTACTGGGATACGGATATACTTCGCAGCATCCCTAATAGAGTAGGAAGGAATATCTCTGGGATCAGTTTTTCCATAAAGTTGCATCATTTTATGTATCTGCCTGAGATGTTCATCTTTAATTATTAGTGATATTCAAGGGTAAAGCACAATGCTAAACCCAAGCTATTTAATTTCCTGATTGTCTCAACAGATAGTCTAAAACTCGGTCAATTCGTTCCAATGCTGCATTAGTTGTCAGTTGATACTCCTGAAACTGTGATTTCTGCTCTTCATAGTTTCGATCAAGTTTTAACATTAATGCTTCTAATCTTTCAGTTCTTGCCTTTGTTTCTTCTATCTCACCACCTGCTTTGTTAAATAGGCGCTGAGTATGAAAGATAAACTCATCAACTCTGCTTGATAATTTGTCAAGTTGTGTCTGAGTCCGGTCTTGTTTTGTACCTAACTCATCCAGCATGATTTGAGTTCGGTCTTGTTTTATACCTAACTCATCAGTCCGCCGATTAGCTGATTCAGCATAGGTAGCGGCTGAGATCAGTAGTTGACGAATGGTAGCAAATTCAGTTTCCACGCGGTCAAGTCTTTGCTCTGTAGTCATGTTAGTTCTTTTTGTTTTTGGTGTTGGCGCTTTGCGATCGCATCACTGACAAGTATTTTTATCATTTGGCTCATTGAGCGTTTTTCGTTTTTCGCTGCTGTTGATATTTCTGCATAAAGCTTTAAATCATCTTCATCAGTGAAATATATGTTTAGTCTTTTTCCTTCAGGCATAATGGCAATGCTTAGTATTTCTATGCTTTGCTTTCATTTTCTCTTGATTTTCCTCTTTTTGTCATGCAGTATTAAGTAGTGCTATTATAACACTGTATTAATCATTAGGCAATATTGCCATCAATACCTATACTTTAACGTCAGGCATTGTTTTATAGGATTATCGGCATAATGGGATACATCCGAGATTGGGGTAAGGTAGACTGAGGCTTATTCATTCTTAATTTTTACGAAGACTTTACATGAAGTTTTGGGGTAATGTATAATTTGGCTTACTGAGCTTCTGTTTTTTTATTTTGCTTTTGCATTAGCAACTAAGTCGTAAAAATCACACATCCTAAAGATGCTCCCATGAGTAAATTACCCGACTGGAAAGACTTACCCGATTGGTCAAAAACAATTTTTATCGTTTCTGTTGTGGTGGTTGCTGGTGTTACTGGCGTTTCTGTACCAACCTTACTAAAATCAACAGATTCAACTAAAGAAGAACCTCCCAAAGAAATACCTACACCAACCACTCCTAATCCAGAATCACAAAAAATTGGAATATACGTAAAAAATAACACCAATAGTAAGCCTATCGAAGGTGCAGAAGTTAAGCTAGAACCCTCACATGGTTCACCAGAAACAAAAAAAACTAACGAAGATGGATATACCTCATTTACTGTTCTAAAAGGAGTAAAAATCAATGTAATTATCACTAAAGAAAAATTTAAAATGAAAGATAAAATCTATAATGAAGCGATAGATCCAACTGAAAATAAAATTTACTATTTAACACCAGAAACAGATATTTCTTCTGTAAAACCTTCTTCCAGTTCTCTATTGATAACAGGAACTTCTCCTCCAACTTCAACACCAAAACCATCATATATTCCTCCGATAAAACCTTCTCCATCTGTAATAAAAACTGCTCCTCTAGCCTCAAAAACTTCAACACCAAAACCATCATATATTCCTCCGATAAAACCTTCTCCAATCCCTGTAACAAAACCTGCTCCTCCAGAAAACTCTAATAATTTAGAACTGGCTCTACTTGATAGATTTACAATAGATGTTTTTTTTTGAAAGATGGTCACAATATTAAGTTAGCTAATGGCATTAAAAATCAACTCAAGGGAATTGGTGTAAAATCTAATATAGTTCTAAGAAGCGTAACTATTGAAGAATTACGCAAGATGATCGTCCCCCCAGTTGGTTTTGAGATCCGAGCTGACTATGATGAGATACCAGCAGGGGAGTTGCTTGTAAATAAACTAAAAGGTTTTTACCCTAATCTAGTTTTTAAATTGATTCGTAAAAATTCTGATCGTCGTACAAAGAATTATATTTCTATTCTTTTAGATACTTTTCCAGATGAATATGAAGAGAGGTTAAGTACAGAGCCTTTAAATTATTAGTCCTATACTGGCGCAATTAATCATTAAAAATGCTGACCTCACAGGTGCGATAATGCCAGATGGAGAAGTTTACCAAACATCTACAGATTTAGAAGTCGGTAAACCAGAAACACCATTAACAAAAGAGCCAAAAGAGATAAATATTATGACTCGTAAAGTAATCCGTACCGATAAAGCACCTGCACCAGTTGGACCTTACAATCAAGCAATTCTCGCTTCTGGGCAAATGTTGTTTGTAGCTGGACAAATTGCCATAGATCCCCGTTTAGGTGATGTTGTCTACACCGAAGATGTAGTTAAGCAAACTGAACAGGTGATGAGAAATATTGAAGCTATCCTCACAGAAGCAGGAGCTACATTTGCAGATGTGGTGAAAACCGGTGTATTCTTAGCTGATATGAATGATTTTGCCGCTGTTAATGCGGTTTATGCAAAATATTTTTCTGAAGATACAGCCCCAGCGCGTGCTTGTGTAGAGGTTTCCCGTTTACCTAAAAATGTGTTGGTAGAAATTGATTGTATTGCCGTAATTGGTGGTTAAATAAACATCTGGTAAAAATTCAATATTCGTCATTCATAACCCTTGTAGAGATGTTCTATGTAACGTCTCTATATTTTTTGTTAGAAATATTTATTGATAATTTCCTGATTTTTTGTACGAAAACCTATTTTTATTACAGCTTTTTTTGTTACTGAAACTTTAGTTTACTTTAGCTATTAGACAGGAACTTAAGTCCTTGGCGGGTGTAGAAACTAGCAAATAATCTATCCATAGCTTGAATTGAAACCATTATAGCGGTATGCACTTGAATGAGATAAAGAATTTACCTAAAAAACCATACACCAAAGGACTTTTAATTCTGTTCCCTGTTCCCTGCTATATCAATATTATCAATGTTCAAATAAATCCTTGAATTGCAATAAATCTAAAGTAACTATTGTGGGTAAAACTTGAAAACATTCTTGGGCAACTTGCCAACGTTCTTCCCGTTGTAACATGGCTGTAAGCTTTTCCCGAACACTTAACAAATACCGGACATCATTAGCTGCATAACTTAATTGTGCATCAGATAAATTACTAGCATTACCCCAATCAGAACATTGGGAACTTTTATCTAATTCTACTTTTTCTAATTCTAAAACCACGTCTTTTAAACCATGACGATTTGTATAAGTTCTGGCTAACTTACTAGCAATTTTAGTACAAAAAATGGGCTGGACAATAATATCTAAATTCTGCCGTAAAGTAGCAATATCAAACCGAGCAAAGTGGAAAACTTTGACAATATTAATTGCTTCCATTAAAACTTTCAAATTTGGTGCTACCTTTTGTCCTCTAGCGATCCGAATGGCTGTAACTTGTCCTTCCGGGTTGCAGAGTTGAACTAGACACAAGCGATCGCGCCCAGGTAAAAGTCCCATTGTTTCCGTATCAACAGCGATCGCTGGAGATTTTAAATACTCAGCTAGAATTTCATCGCTTAAATCGCAGTCCCTAACCTGAAAATCTTGTAATGTCATGAACTTGTCAAATATAAATTATCTTTATTTTGCCAGACAACATGACCTAAAACTTCTTTCTTCCTCGTGACATTACCCCATCAGCAATCCCTACCTATTAGCATTCAAAAATATTTGCGTTAAATACACTTCCCCTTTCTGATTAGTAGCCACACCAACCCCAGTTAAATTATATTTACCTTGAAGATTTTTCAGATGATCAGGACTTTTTAGCCAACCAGAAACAGCCTCATTGGCAGGATTGCTATATCCAGTATTATAAGCTACATTTTCTGCCGCGTTAGTGTATTTGAGAGGAATCGCCCTGACTCGCTGTTCAAATCCTTGATGACTAAAAGGAACTTTACCCGCCGCCATATTTTGACTATGAATCCTGGCTTGCTGACTGATTTTTTCGCTTAAATTTAAGGATTTTAGTCCCTGTTTTGCTCGATATTGATTAATTTGAGTAAAAACCGATTTCTCTAAATTAGTAGTTTGAAAACCAAGATTAGATATTTTGGCTTGACTTGTCACAAGTGATGAACGCTGATATTCGCCAGTTTGTTTAGCAGAACTATTATCTGGATTCGCAGCAGTCATATAGCCACTAGCGATGACAAGCGTACTTAAAGCGATGCCAAAAGCAGTTTGTCGCAACATAGATTTTTAAGCTAAGTAATGTATGGATTTACTGGATATATACCCTATCTTCTGATTATCAGAATACTTACCAGGATACTATTTGCCCAATATAAACTAAAGGATCATCAAATTTTCACAATTCAAAGCAGTCATATCTCACTCATGACTATAAAACTAATAGATGTTATTTACACTACATTAATCAAAATCATTAGTAATAAATAGTATCCGATGATAGATGTCAAAGATATAGGAGGAGTCAGCACTTCGACTTCGCTCAGTGACCAGTCAGGAGTTAGAAGGAAGAATTAAATCATAGTAGGAATAGTTTTTATACTAAACGCTGATGAGATATAAACTGTTGCAAAATGACAAAGAACCTAGAAGTATAGTAGGGGTTTAGCACTGCTAAACCCCTACCTTTATCAAGCCTACTTAGTGAATTAGGAACTTAGCTGCCGTTTGCACATCCTTATCACCGCGCCCAGAACAGTTGATAATGATCTTGGGACTACCAGGAAGTTGAGGACAGAGAGTTTCCAGGTAGGCGATCGCATGAGAAGTTTCCAAAGCTGGTATAATTCCTTCTAACTTAGAAAGTCTTTGAAACGCCTCCAAAGCTTCAGCATCCGTCACACTGTAGTATTCCGCCCGGCCAATATCCTTCATATAACTGTGTTCAGGACCCACACCAGGATAATCCAACCCAGCACTAATAGAATGGGGTTCAATCACCTGTCCATCATCATCCTGCAAAAGATAACTCATCGAACCATGTAACACACCCACCTGTCCCTTTGTCAGAGTAGCGGCGTGTTTGCCAGTATCCACACCTTCACCAGCAGCTTCTACCCCAATTAACCGCACAGATGATTCCTTCACAAACTCGTGAAATAGTCCCATAGCATTAGAACCACCACCCACACAAGCCACCAGAATATCAGGCAATCCACCCCATTTTTCCATAGCTTGAGCGCGAGTTTCCTCACCAATCACCGCATGAAAATCCCGAACCATCATCGGATAAGGATGGGGTCCAGCCACAGAACCCAGGATATAATGGGTCGTTTCCACATTCGTTACCCAGTCCCGAATGGCTTCAGAAGTGGCATCTTTGAGAGTTCCCGTCCCAGCAGACACCGGACGAACTTCCGCCCCCATCAACCGCATTCTGAACACATTTAAAGACTGGCGTTCCATATCGTGAACACCCATATAAATCACACATTCCAAACCAAACCGAGCGCAAACAGTCGCCGTTGCTACACCATGTTGTCCTGCACCAGTTTCGGCAATAATCCGCCGTTTACCCATGCGTTTGGCTAATAACACCTGACCGAGAGCATTATTAATTTTATGTGCGCCAGTATGATTTAAGTCTTCCCGCTTTAAGTAAATCTGCGCCCCTGTACCATCAGGACGAGCATAATTAGCAGTCAGCCGTTCAGCAAAGTACAAAGGAGTAGCCCGTCCGACATAATCCTTCAATAAACCCTGTAATTCAGCTTGAAAAGCCGATTCATGGCGATACTGCTGATATGCTGCTTCTAATTCAGCCAACGCCGGCATTAAAGTCTCAGGAACATACTTACCACCAAAGCGGCCAAAACGTCCTAGAGTATCAGGAACAGATGCAGTTTGTGAGAAATTAGGAGAGAGAGGAGTAGTAGTCACGGATTGGGTAAAATAAGAGAACAAAGTTAATTTTAATTCTAGAACAATATTATAGTACGGGCTTCTAGCCATAGGGTTAGCGCGTCTCAAACCCTACCTGAGTTCGGTGTTAGGAGTTCGGAGTTTCTCCTTCGGAGACGCTACGCGAACGGAGTTATGATTTTTTAACGAGAGAATAAGGGTTTGAGACTCATACTTGGGGCGAATTTTCCGCAAATTATCTTATGTCGAACTCAGGTAAACCCTATTGACAAGTTTGGATTGAACAAAGAGAGGAAATTTACCGCTTTTTCCGTGAAGCATTGAATAATGTCATCCAACACGCCCAACTAATATAGTTGCACCAATTAAGTTTTTTCATTAAATATCCTATTATCAAAAGAGCGATCGCAGTGATATCGCCATAAGCGAAGTATATTGAGTTTGGAAATAATTATTAGACTACAATTATCTGAGCAAACTTACGATTTTCAGGTTTAGGTTTAACTGTAATCTCTACATCATTACCTAACTTGTTTAGATAGTTCATCAACCTATCAGTTGAGAAGCCACTTAATCTACCTCTAATTAGTAGAGAAACTTTTGGTTGATCTATGCCTAGAATTTCTGCTGCTTGAACTTGTGTTAAATTTAAATTAGTAATGATTTCACTGATTTTACGGACTAACTCCGCTTTCAATAATCTTTCTTCAGGATTAGATAAACCTAAGTCAGCAAATACATTTCCGCTACTAACCTCAACTTGATTTTCTTCTGGCATTTTTTTACTCCATTTTTTCGGTAGTTTGTTGTAAATAATTTTCTTGAGCGATTTTCAATCTTTTTTTAACTAATTCTATATCTTGTTTTGGTGTAGCAATACCATGTTTTGATTTCTTTTGAAAGGAATGTAGTAAGTAGATAACACCCTCGAATTTAACAGTATAAATTGCCCTATATGTATCCCCATCAAAATCATCTACAATTTCTAAAACACCTGCTCCAGAGAACCCGCGTAAAGGTTTTGCATTAGGGTGTTTTTGTCCATGTTGTGCCAAATCAAGAGCGTAACCCATGACATCCTGTACATCTTCAGGAAACTTCTTTAAATCATTAAGGGCGCTTGCAATCCATCTGAGAGGCTTTTCTTGTTTTTCATTCATCTAATGTTAAGTATGCTAAAACTAGCATATTATGTCAATAAGTAATTATATGGTATTAAATATAATATTGGTGAACCAGATACCCGACTTCTTAGAGAAGTCGGGTATCTGAATACTAGGATCGCTCAAAATCATCCTCTTAGATTTTGCACCACATAAATTCTAAATCATTCAATGCAGTATCATCACTCTCACCTCGATTAGCGCCATTACCAGATTTTCGTGTGAAAACTTGATCGTTACGGATACTGTTTTGTCCAAAAGCAACAAGAACTATACCACTATTCATTAATCCCAGACCAAACAGGTGGGGCAAAGTAACTATAGAGAAGTGCGAGTTACACTAAGTTGGCATTTACCACCAAAGAAAACACTAACTGACAATTAACAACTAACCACCAACAATTAAGGCAATTCTACAGAATTGGGTTTAGCGATATGTGGTAAACCCCAACCCAGTTTTTCCCGAAGAATACGGAAAAATTCCGGTGACTGGAGACGAATAAACCGGGCGCTATAGGGCGATCGCTCTAAATATACCCGATCTTCCGGTAAAATATAACATCCACCATTGCCATCTACCACCATCACCAACCGGGGAATATTAACAGGATAGATATTGACTGGTTCACTATCGGGAAACACCAAAGCCCTAGAAGCCAGAGAATGGGGACAAATAGGTACTAACTGCAATACAGGCACACCAGGAGTAATTACCGGACCACCTGCGCTTAAAGAATAAGCCGTTGAACCAGTGGGAGTAGAAACAATAATTCCATCAGCCGCAATATCCACAGGTGAATGTCGTCCCACCGCAATTTCAAAATGGCACATACAAGTTAAAGGTTCTCGATGTAGCACCATTTCATTCAAACAGAGGGCTTCCCACTTCACCACATCTCCCCGCATAACTTTAACAGTCAGCATCGCTCTATCTTCAACTTCATATTCACCCGCCATTACCTGTTCTAAGGCTTGGGGCAATTGGTTGAGATAAGTTTCCGTCAAAAATCCCATGTGACCAGTATTTACCGTCAGCATCGGGATACCACAGGGGGCTACTAGGCGCGATGCTGCTAATACAGTTCCATCCCCTCCTAACACCACAGCAAATTTCATATCTGAGTCAAAGCCAGGGGGCGTAAGACCTTCTATGGGGGTGTGAAAGACAGGACTATCTGGTTGAGAATAGCCCAATATCCCACCGATACTAGCTGTGATGTACACATCCCAACCAGCAGCGGTAAGTTTGTCTTTCAGTTCAATAGCGACACTACTCGCTATCGGTTTAACGTCGTTATAGATAATGCCTGCTTTCGGCACACTCAAATATCCAAGTTTAAGAACTGTTTTTTATGTATCTCATAGTTACACATTTTGGACTACTGTAACCATAAGTCTCATATTTATTGACTATTGGCTTTGGAAGATTCTTTAAAGGGAGTCTTTTTACTTTTGAGCTTTTTGGTTTTAGCTTTCTCGTAATCTAACTGTTTCAGCTTGTTCATAATCCGGCTGAAATATTCTTGTAGATATACTTCCAAGGTAGTGGTTTGTTGTTTGTCTAAACCAAAAATAGTATATACTTCGTCCATATTTTCTGCGTTTAAAGCTCTTCCACTAGCTAAAACTTCTGTAAAAGCTAATCTATCAGCAACATTCCATCCCCATTGAAAGCACCGCAGTAAACTCCGTACAGCCCGTAATAATCCAATGGGCATTCGTGTAACTTTTGCGTCTCTATCAGATAAGCGCTCGCAAAGATTAATAATTTCCTCAGCACTCCAAGCACGAGTTCCCACGACTGGGAAAGCTTGATTTTCTGTTTCTGGTACTGTCAAAGCCCGCACTGCAAATTTAGCAATATCTTGAGTATCCATGTAGCCAATAGGTGAGGATGTTCCTGTTACCCATACTGGTTGTTTTTCTAAAATAGGTATACCATATTGACCAATTAATCCTTGCATAAATCCAGCCAAACGTAAAATTGTGTAGTTTAAACCGGATTCTACTAAATATGCTTCTGTACATCCCTTAATTTCCATCAGCGGGACATTGGGATATTTATCAGCATCAAGAATTGAAAAGAAGATAAATCTTTCTACACCAGCGGCTTTGGCTGCTTGAATTAATGCTACTTTTCCATCCCAATCTACTTCTTTAATAGTTAGAGAATCTGTAGCACGGGATGTAGCGGCATCAATAACTGCTGTTACTCCTGTTAATGCTTCCGTCAGGGTTTGCGGATTGCACAAGTTTCCTCGTACCAGTTCTGCACCCCATTCTTTCAAAAAAGCAGCTTTTTTAGGACTCCGAACGAGACAGCGGACTTTGTATCCTTCATCAATTGCGCGACGGGCTACTTGTCTTCCCAGTGTGCCAGTTGCACCAACTATTAATAATGTCATGGGGTTGGTTATATATCTTAATGTTTATGAAAAGAATCTTAACAGAATTAGTTATGTAAATAAAACTTTACATCATTTTAATAAAAGATAGGAGTCAGGAGTCAGCACTTCGACTTCGCTCAGTGACCAGTCAGGAGTCAGGAGTCAGGAGTCAGGAG
>NZ_VIKX01000272.1 GCF_009711935.1 Dolichospermum sp. UHCC 0259
CCTATCCCTGTTACTTCCTAATTCCTTTTTAGTGGGGGAGTGTGAACAGTTACTTATTTTGTTGTTGATGAATTTCCAGAGATTCATTAACTAATTGTTCTAAATCATCCCATGCTTGCAATTTAAGATATACTTCACATAACAAAGTAATGTATTGGGATAAGGAATCTTGATTTTTTGTTTGTTGAAAAATCTCTAAACTTTGCTGAAAATAATTTCTTGCTTGTTCCCATGAATTTTTATTATCTATTTGATTTATTGAGGCTTTACGGTAGTAAATTAAACCAACATTAACTAATAGTGTACCTTGTCTATCTAAATTGTTACTTTCTTGCCAAAAATTTAAACTCTGTTGATAATGTTCTAAAGCTGAATCTAAATTATCATCTAAATAATCACCATAACCAAAAACATATTCTAAACTAGCATCAATAGCGGGGTTTAATACTTCTCCCTGATGTTCTAAATCTTGTTTTGCAGTTGCTAATTCCTGACAAAAATGAGCAAAGAGAAGATTAGTTATATCACCATCAAATATCTTATCTGTTTCTTGTTGAATAAAATCAATTAATTGATGACTAGGAGGTTTAAACTCAATAGTAGTTGCCCAATTTTTAAAATCTGGTGCTAATCTAATTATTTTCCTCAAAATAGCATCATTTACCCAGAAAAATACAGGGAAATTAAAGTTATTTCTAAACTCTTCCCGCACTTGGTTAGTTGCAGTTAGCACTGCATCAATATTTTGCACTGATTCTAAACCAAATACCATTAATACTGCTGGTGGTTGATGATCTAATTGATATGTCAACTGATCAGCTATATTGGTATATATGGTTTTGATATTTGGTAACAGGCGAATTTTTTTTACTGTTCCTACCTCCTGTAATTTACTAAATATTCGTTCTTGAAAAAAGGTGTAATTACAACGTAATAAAATCAGCGAAAATGCGCCATGAGAGAGGGTAATTACTCTGATTAATTTTCTGAAATTACCCTCATTTTCTAAATCTAAATCATCTGGTTGCTGTTGACTATTCATGATTTGAATTTTGGTGATTCTTGTAAAATTGGGTTAATGTCAAACCAAGATACATCATTTTCTATATATTCAAAAACAAACAAATCACGAATTAAAATATTATATTCTTCATGACCTGCAATGCTTTTAGTTTGTGACACATCCTTTAATAATTGCCATTCATCATTATCAATACCTAGAGATAAGATATTACACTCTTTTCTAATCACTGTTTCTAAGCAGTCACGAGTAATTGGTAGATCATCATTTTGTAAACAAGTATATAGTAAAGATAACAAACTGCGTAAATGACCGCCACTAACTTTACATAGTCTTTCTAAAGTATCCACACTATCAAAAACTTGGGTAATTAAATCCTGCTTATCTTCCCAATTATCCCAATTGATCTGGGAATCAGGAAAGGCTCTCACCATGATCATTTTTTGTAAAAATTTAATTCCTAAAGTAAAATCAGATTCATTTCTTTGTTTTGCTGCTACCATTGGTAAAACTTTGGGACTACCATTAAAACGATCTCTCAATCTAGCTAAAGCATTAGAATAGACTAATACTAAGGGAATTGTATAAACAACATGACATTTTAAACCCTTTAATTTATCACCACGTTCAGCAAAAAGATATTCTGGTTGAAATTGATTATTTGGTTTGAGAGTATTATCTATTTTATCTAGTCCATCAACAATAATCACTAAACCTTTTTTACCTTGCTGTTTGAGTTTTTCTTGGGCAGTTTGAATGATGTCTTGATTAATAGAGTCTAAAATTCCATTAATTCGTGGTTCTAAACATTGTTTTACTTGACTACGATTTTTATCATTTTCTCTAGTTTTCGCGGTAATTTTAGCAATGCCTAAAGATAATTCGGCTTCTAAATCTATATCAATGGGAGTTGTGAAACGGTCAGATATTTCTTTAAATAAATTTTTAAAATATCCAGGTTTAACATAAATTTTAACTGCTGCTAAACTTTTGCTGACTTCTCCAGCTATGGCTAATAAAATATCTGTAATATCAACATCTGCCATGTCTAAACTTTGGCTAGACTCAAAATAAACTACATGAAAATCCTCCTGTTCTAATTCTGCTTTTAACCCCAGTAATTCTGTAGATTTACCGCAGCCAATATGTCCTGTAAATAATTGACAGGTTGGATCTTCAGGTGATATTTTAGCGATCGCCCGTCTTAATTGATCAATAACCTTAGCACCACGAACTTGAGAAAAATCAATATAATACTGTCTATCCTCAGCTTTTCCCATTACTAGCGTCTTAGAAGGGTTGCAAGCTTGAAAAAACCTTGTTAAATCTAATTTCATGGTAAATTATCGAAAATAAGCCTAATCATAGTCATTACCTCAGTAATTATACAGAAAATGATAGGATTAAGCTAGAAAATGAGAGGTTAAAAATCTACAATCCATTTGCTTATGCCTTTGTTTGTCAAAATTGAAACTGGTAAGGTTGAAAAACCCACTTTTGACCAATATGTACCTGCACACAAAGCCTATGTACAAGATTTGATTGCTAAGGGACACCAGGCTAAAACAGGTTATTGGGCGCAAAAAGGTGGTGGAATGATGTTATTTGAGGCGGCATCAATGGATGAAGCACAGGCGATAGTATTGGCTGATCCCTTGGTACAGAACGATTGTGTCAGTTATCAATTATTTGAATGGCGAATTGTTGTGGAATAATCCACAAATTTTGAATTTTCATGTTATGATGATGGAAGACCTGGATCTATGCAACTTCAACGCCCAAATCTTGTCAGGACCGGAAGGTAGCAGCAATAAGGGATGCTTGTGGTAGGCGTAGTCTCCGGGTCGCCTTATTTGTAGGAGCTTTCAGGAGCAATGCCTGGTTTTGGAGATATTGTACAAAGAGCTTTTTATCTCGGCGTTGGGTTAGCCTCTTATGCTGGCGAAAAAGCTGGGGGGAAGTTAGCCGAACTGCGATCGCAATTTCAAAAGTTAGCAGATGAAATGGTGGCCAAAGGTGAGATGAACACGGAAGAAGCTCGCCGCTTTGTCGAGGATATGATGAAGCAAGCCCAACAGCAATCAACATCTGGACAAACGCCTGAAAAAACAGCCCCTTCTGAACCTCGGCGGATTGAAATTTTAGAGGTTGACGAAGAAGCAACTGTGAAAGAGGCGAAAAAAGAAAATAAAGAAAATGGCGATAATGTAGATAAACTACGCAATCAAGTGTTAGAACTACAGGAAGAGTTAAAACGGCTGCAACGTGAACCGTAAAAAGCAATTTTTGATTTTGGGTATCAGAAACATTTAATTCTTTTAATTCTCGAAAAATGACGCTGTACCCAAGATGGTTTGAGTTGCAATTACTAGCTGTAGACTCCATAGCTTCCAGTCAAACGGTATCAAGCGTCATGTTTTTAGCCTTTTAGAGTATAAGTTATGGAACAGTGGCAAAAAGACTTAATAGGCATGATTGAAACCGTGACTGATGAAGTAGAGCAGTTCTTCCTAGAAATAAATGATATGGTAGACGCTTTTTTTGAGATTACGGAAGAGATTACTGAAGAAGTACAAAACGCATTGGTGGCTGATATTGATACCTTCGCTACTTTGCACGAACAGTTTTTACAGGACTTAACCGAACCATTTTTGGAAATTTATTGGGAATTAGGGGACATTTCTGAAGATATAGATCCTGGTTTTCCTTATGCAGTAGAAGCTACACTAGAAAAAAATGCTGCTTGTATTGGTTGTAGTAACTATCACGGACAAGTTTACAATGGTAATCTGCTAGTCTGTGGTATGCACCCTCATGGTTGGGATGATGAAAGTTGTCCAGATTGGGAAAAAGAAATTGAATAGGGAAGTCATGAAGCTGGGGAGAAATGTTAAAAACTGTTAAGTTAATAATTGTGAATCTCTGCATTTCTGTTTATTAACATAATGAGTAACTTTGCACCTGAAACTGTATCTCCAGCAAATCCAGAAATGAAATATGGTGAACGCGAAATTGCGGAAGGGAAATTAATTACATTTCCTAACCCCCGCATTGGCAGACGCTATGACATTAATATTACTTTACCGGAATTTACTTGTAAATGTCCGTTTTCTGGTTATCCTGACTTTGCGACTATTTATATTACATACATTCCCGATGAAAAGGTAGTAGAGTTGAAGGCGCTCAAGCTTTATATTAACAGCTACCGCGATCGCTATATCTCCCATGAAGAAACAGCCAATCAAATTTTAGATGATGTTGTTGCAGCTTGTGATCCTTTAGCAATTACTGTGAAAACAGATTTTACCCCTCGTGGGAATGTGCATACAGTGGTTGAAGTCAGACATCAAAAAGGGGTTTAAGGTAGGAGTCAGCACTTCGACTTCGCTCAGTGACCGGTCAGAAGTCAGGAGTCAGAAGGGGAGTTAGTAGTAGTAGGGGTTTAGCAGTGCTAAACCCCTACCCGCTTAAATCCAATAATTAAACCGTGTTGGGTATAACTAAAGCATTGCGGGAAAAACCATTTTGTTGTGCTAATTTTTCAGCAATTAGCTGGCGATAAACTGCTTCATAACCATCAGTCATGTGCTGAACGCTGAAATTTTTGTCCACATATTGACGACAAGCGTAACGATTTAAGTTACTGATTTTGTCAAGAGAATTAATACATTCTGCCACATTATTACAAAGGAAACCTGTTTCACCATCAACAATCACTTCCTCTGCTGAACCCATTCGCATGGCAATTACAGGTGTCCCTGATGCCATTGATTCTACCATGACTAATCCAAAAGGTTCTCGCCAAGTAATTGGAAATAAAGTTGCATAAGCACCTCCCATAAGGATATTTTTTTGCAAATGATTGGCTTCACCTAAATATTCTATTTGTTTACCATCAATATGTGGTTTAATTTTTTGGTCAAAATATTCCCGGTCTACTAAATCTACCTTACCTGCTATTTTTAACTTCCGACCAGTTTTTTTAGCAATTTCAATTGCTAAATGGGGTCCTTTTTCTGGAGACATTCTGCCCAAAAAAGCTAAATAAGATGGTTCATTTGGTTGGGGATAAAATTCATAACTACTAACATCAATGCCATTATAAACAGTGTCTACATAGTTTAATCCTAGCCGGGATTCTTTTTGAGAATTAGAAATACTAATATAAGGCTGTTTTTTGCCATATTTAAAGATTTTTTCATTATCGGGAGTAAAAATTCCATGTAAAGTATGAACTGTAGGAGTTTTGACTAAATTGGCATAAACGAGCGCTCCTAGTCCTATATGAGAGTGGATGATATCAAAATTTTCTGCTTGTTCATAAACTGAAGCTAATAGCAACATTTCATAAATACCTGGCTCTTTAATCGTAGGATCTAGCCTCAAAGCGCGGGGATGAACTGATACTAATTTGGCTAAACTTAAAGAATCTCCTGATGCAAATAATGTCACTTCATGTCCTCGACGGACTAATTCATCAGTTAATAAACCCACTACTAATTCTATGCCACCATAAGCTGGTGGTGGTACTCTCTCCCACTGTGGGGCGATTTGAGCAATTTTCATCATCAATCTCCTAAAATATCAGATTCCTATTTCTAGTTAGTTGAAAATAAATTGCATAACTAATACAGAAATAGCTAAAGATAGAAAAATCACCCTCGTCTATGATACTACTAAATCTTATGCTTTTTATTTGATATATTTTGTCTACCCTGAGTAGGGTAAATATATGATACTTAAGAAATATATTAGACAAAATAATTAGTTAAATTCTGGATTTTTTAACTTGACTAAAAACAAAAAATAAGTGTAATATACTACAATAATCAAATATTTGCGTTGATTAAGCAGCATGAATATATACAAAAAAATCAATAAACCGCGCGTTTCATGGCAGGTGGTTTTTGCACTGATCATATTTGTGTTTATGTACCTACCTATCCTGGTACTGGCTTTTTATAGTTTTAATCAGTCACCATACAGTGCTACATGGCAAGGTTTTACCCTGGAATGGTACGGAAAATTATTTAGTGACGAGCGGATTTTATCGGGGTTATATAATAGCTTGGTGGTAGCTTTTTGTGCTGTGGGGGTTTCCGCTGTTATGGGAACATTAATGGCTGTGGGGTTGGCACGCTATGACTTTCCTGGTAAGAAATTATATCAGGCAATTGCTTATTTACCGTTATTAATTCCTGATATTGCGATCGCAGTTTCTACCCTAGTATGTTTAGCAGCCTTTGCTATTCCTTTGAGTATATGGACTATTATCGCCGCCCATATCGTATTTTGTCTATCCTATGTTGGTTTGGTAGTGTCTGCGCGGATGAATAATATTAATCCCCATTTGGAAGAAGCAGCTTTAGATTTAGGTGCGACACCAACACAAGCCTTTATTTTAGTTTTATTACCTCAATTAATGCCAGGAATTATTTCTGGGTGTTTATTGGCTTTTGTATTGAGTTTGGATGATTTTTTAATTGCTAGTTTTACTGCGGGAAGTGGTACTAATACCTTACCAATGGAAATATTTAGTCGCATTAGAACGGGAGTTAAACCGGATATTAATGCTTTAAGTGTGATGTTAATTTCTATGACTGCTATTGTGGCTTTGATAGGGGAATTGATTCGGACTGCGGGGGAAAGGAGAAAATAGGAAGTAGGATGAATTATTTGGATAATAAGGATTCTAAACTTATCTTTATTACCTCATCTTGCTGACAAAAACATTTAATATTAATTTTATCTTGATCTCTTAAAATTGTCTGACAAGTTAATAGATGTGATTTACCATTCAAAATGTCATACATTTGCGAATATAATTTTTCGTTATTTTTTTCCGTAAATTTACTTTTATCAGAAAAATTTTGATAAAATAAAATTCCTTTAAAATCTATATATATTTCTGATTCGTTATAACCTTGAATTGAATTTAAGTGATTATTAAGAACAAGTAACATATATATTCTTGACATTGCACATTGAAATTTTTCTCCAATTGGTCGTAAATCTTTATTAGATATACTAGATTTTAATTCAATTAAAAGAATATTTAATTTATAACTACTTTTATACTTTTGTAAAACCAAAATAGCACATTCTGGAGTTTTGTCTTTAGTTGAGATACCAAATATTTCTTTTTCTAAGTTGATCTTCCAAATTCTATCTACTTTTGATTTATCATCAGAATAATTTAATTTTTCAATAGATACCTTTTTAAGTTTTGCATCAGAATTTTTTTCTTCAACTTCGATTTGATCATTAGTAATCTCTTCAATAAATTGTGTTTCAGCTAATTTTTTATGTAATTCATCCCTCAGAGAAGGAACACTTAGCTTTTTAGGATTATTTAAATAATATTTATTACTTTTACTCATCTTCAACCTCATCTTCTTGAAGATAAATATAATCAGTCAGAATGCGAAGTGAGTTATCTAAATTGTTTTCAACCTCTCGAAAGTTCATAAAATAGATGCCATAATCACTGCTTTCATAATCAATTATCCTATCACCTGTGAAGAAATAAACACCTACCTTTTCTTTTGATATAGAAATAGATGAATCAACATATTTTAATTTATTTTCTTCTATAATTTTTTTGACATTAACTCCATATTGATTTTTAAGAACATCCAGATATATACAATTATTAATAGCATTAGCTAACATAGAACTATGGGTTGTTATTAATACTTTATTTCCTGTTTGACTTTGAATAAACTGTATTAATATATTGATTAACTTAATTTGATTTTCAGGATGTAAGTTTACTTCTGGTTCATCTATCATTAAAAAATTATTCTTTTCTAATGCCCAATATTTTAAATATAAATAAAGAAGTGTTAATTGATTAACAGAAGAAGAAGCTAAATACATGGGCAAAGGTTCATCAACAGAATCAATTTTAAAATAAAATTCTATCAGACCAATTCCCTCTACACTAATAAGTTTTATCTCACCTCCAATAATCTTCTGTAATTGTTGGACAAGATTGATATAATTTCCTTCAATATTTTCTTCAAGATTCAGAGAGAAAAGTTTTTCAAAAACCTTATTCATGGGTTCTGTATATTTTCTTTTAAAAACATCTAACTCTTGAAGATCAGATGATTGAATATTAGACCTATTGCGGCGATTTTCTAGTAAATCTACAAGTTTTTTAATATCTTGTTCCCGTCTTTTTCTATCAACCTCATAAATATAACGATAGAATGTAGAAAAGAAAATTCTACTAGCTGGTAAGAAAAAAGTCTCATGTTCATATTTCAACATTGTTCTAATTATTGTTGCAATTAGAAGAAACTTTTTTTCATCCAGTAAATCCCTGTCTAAAGATTTTTTAGGAATTATTTCTTTAATACTCTCTGGTAATTGTTTCTCTATAAATTTATATATTAAATCTCCTTGATCTTTTTTAAATTCTATATATTCTAATCTATTGTCATCAGCATCTTTTATTCTGACAGTTCCTTCAATTTCTCCTTCTCTTAATTCAGATATTTCATAGTCAAAAGCAATAACAATATTATTGAGTATTTGGGAATTTTTGCCTGTATTAAATATCTCTTTTTTTGTTTCTTCCTGCAAAAATGCACTATATCTATTCAAAATTACTGTCAATAATTCAGGATTAACTTCGATATTATTTATATTTTCAACAATTTGATTATCAATTATTTCTACATTTGTACGTGCAAATTTATGAATTATATCTTCATTAAAAATCGCCCATAATAATTGAGCAACATAGCTTTTACCACTGTTATTTTGTCCAACAAAAATAAAGAAATCCTTGGCTAAATCAATGGCTTGAGTATTGTTTTTAATCGGACCTAAATTTTTGATAATCAATTTCATATAAATTAACCTCTAAACTATTTGTAATTTGTATAAATAAGGACAAAAGAGTTGATGTCAGACAATACTCATCTTGCCATTATACTAAACCAAAGCCTCATCAATCTACTACTTTGTCTAAATATACAAGGTTGGATATTAACCACCACAATATTTTACACCTTAAACTTAACCGTGATCAGATTCATGGCTTCTTCGACATCTTCTAAAGGCAGAGATTTGGAAATAACCTGCACCCACAGAGTAAAATCTGATTAATATGTCTTGCTTGAAAAATCCCATATACTGTATTTGTGCTAGTGTAACTTTTAATTACTCCCTGTTTTTCTCTTTCTCAAATGAACACTATACCCGAATCCATCCCCAATTGGGAAGAAGAATTGGATAATGCCATTTTTACCTTTGACGATATTCAAGCTGAACTTAACTACAAACAAGCCAAAAATGCACTCCGAAACTTAGTTAACAATCTTGATCTTTCCTCAGTAGAAAAATCAGGGTTAGAAGCAGAAATTCATGATTTAGAAACCATGCTAGATAAACTAGAAAGCATGGTAGTTCAAATTGCCGCTTTTGGAATGGTAGGACGGGGTAAATCTTCCCTTCTCAATGCTTTAGTCGGTCAAGAAGTCTTTGTCACTGGACCTTTACATGGTGTTACTCGTGATGCACAAACAGTAAATTGGAGTATTAGTGAAGCAGCTTTAGGGACTTTAAAAGCCACATTACCCAGCAATGGTCAATCCCAAGTTGAATTAATTGATACTCCTGGATTAGATGAAGTAGACGGTGAAACTCGTGCAGCTTTAGCCGAACAAATTGCCAAGCAAGCAGATTTAATTTTATTTGTAATTTCAGGAGATATAACAAAGATTGAACAAATAGCATTATCGCAATTACGAGAAGTAGGTAAACCGATTATTTTAGTCTTTAATAAAGTTGATCAATATCCCGAAACTGACAGAATTACAATTTATGAAAAAATTCGAGATGATAGAGTGCGGGAATTACTTTCACCAGCAGAAATTGTCATGTCCGCAGCTTCACCATTGGTCAGAATGGCGGTACAAAATCCTGATGGAACTAGAGGTATAAAACTCCAAAAAGGACAATCACAAGTTGACGAATTAAAATTGAAAATATTGGAAATTCTCCACCAGGAAGGTAAGGCATTAGTAGCTTTAAATACCATGCTTTATGCTGATGATGTTAATCAGCAATTGGTACAACGTAAACTGATAATTAGAGAAGAAAATGCTAATCAGTTAATTTGGAAAGCAGTCATTACTAAAGCATTAGCGATCGCACTCAATCCTGTTACAGTAGTTGATATATTAAGCGCCGTAATTATTGATATCTCCTTGATTTTAGGTTTATCCAAGCTTTACGGTATCCCCATGACCGAAACCGGTGCAGTCAAATTACTCCAAAAAATCGCCCTGAGTATGGGTGGTATCGGTGCTAGTGAACTATTAGCAAATTTGGGTTTAAGTAGTTTAAAAACCCTACTGGGTATCTCTGCAACAGCAACCGCCGGCATGACAATTGCACCCTATTTATCCATAGCCATAACCCAAGCAGGAGTAGCTGGAGTATCTTCATACAGTATCGGTCAAGTTACCAAAGCCTATTTAGCCAATGGTGCAACCTGGGGACCAGATGGACCAAAAGCAGTAGTTAGTCAAATTCTATCAACTTTAAATGAAACCTCAATTTTAAACCGGATTAAAGATGAATTGCTGATTAAAATTAGACTCAGGAAAAAAATCTGAAATTTCCCCAAATTTCAAAATAATTAGGTCAATACTTGGTAAAATAGCCGGCAGTTGCGTGAATAAAATGATCATGGAGTCAAATTTTCTAACTACGGTTTTTCTGCCCCTAGCATTATTTATTATTATGCTGGGTATGGGGTTGGGACTAAAAGTGGATGACTTTAAGCGAATCTTAATTGAACCTTTTGCCGTCTTTGTGGGATTAATAGCCCAATTGATTATGCTGCCAATAGTCGGCTTTTTGGTAGCTACAATTTTTCCCCTCACACCAGAATTAGCGGTAGGAGTGATGATTTTATCAGCTTGTCCTGGTGGTGCTACTTCCAATCTGGTGACATATTTAGTCCGGGGGAATGTTGCCTTGTCAATTACACTAACGGCTATCAGTAGTCTAGTTACCGTCTTTTCTATTCCCTTGGTAGTTAACCTAGCTATGCAGCACTTTATGGAAGCAAATTCTTCCGTACAGTTACCATTTATAAAAACAGTGATTCAGATTGCGGTAATTACCATTATTCCCGTAGCTTCAGGTATGGGAATACACTACTATTTTCCCCTATTCGCAGCCCAAGTCGAAAAATGGGTTAAGTGGCTGTCTCTATTCTTTTTGGCCTTAATTATCTTTGGTTTGGTGTTAAAAGAAAAGGCTAACATTCCCACCTTTTTCTTACAGGTAGGTGGAGTAACTCTCGTCTTGAATATATTAACAATGGTCTTAGCCTATCTCTTTGCCGTCTTCAGCAAGCTGACCTCAGAAAATGCCAAAGCGATTACAGTAGAAGTTGGTATTCAAAATAGCACATTAGCGATCGCCATTGCCAGTTCTCCCACCCTACTGAACAACCCTACCATGGCGATTCCAGCCGCTATTTACAGTCTGATTATGTTTGCCACTAGCGCAGCTTTTGCTTGGTTAGTGAATCGAGAAGTTAAGAATATTCCTCATCAATAAAGCCATGAACTAACTTAACTTCAGATTCTAGCGAAATCCATTTTTTACTACATGAGATATCTCCAGTTAATCATCACCTAATTTAGCAAGTAATTGACGAATTACATCTGCATCTCTAGCATCAGGAACTTTAATTAAATAAATCCGTAAGTCTTCCGCAGCTTGAGAAAACTGCCCTAATTGATAATACAACAAACCCCTATCTCTTAATTCAAAACTTGCTTCTGGAAACAACAGCAAAATCCGTTCTACCGTTCTTAAACTCCTTTCTAGATCCTGCTTTTGAAGATAAATATATTTTAAATTAGTCAACATTCTTGTTAAAAATTGCCGATTACTCACAACCGCTAAAAATTCAGGTTTGAGCGTCACTTCTTGCTGATAAATTTGCGAAAGTCTGTCTTGACAGTCTTGGGGAAACATCCTGACAGGGGGACAAGAAGCAGAAAAAGCTTATGTAGTAGGAGATACAGAATGTG
>NZ_VIKX01000273.1 GCF_009711935.1 Dolichospermum sp. UHCC 0259
TTTATTTTTTTCAAAATGAGAATTGCTGCAATTTTAACGACTGTTGCACCAAGGGTAATTTGTCAGGTTCACCCATAGAACCGGAGACATCAATCAGAAATACCAAGTTGCTGGGTGGTAAGGTTTCACTCTCTAAGCGTTTACCTTGCAAACCTACTTGTACTAATTTGTGTTGAGGATTCCATGGTGCAGCAGTAACTTCAGTTGTGACGGAAAAAGGTCTATTTCCTGTGGGTTGAGGGTAATTATAAGTGAAGTAGTTGATGAATTCCTCTATCCGCACGGCATCTTTAGGTGGTAATTGTCCTTGGGTAATAAACCGTCGCATATTACTGTAGGCTGCTGTATCTACATCTATGGAAAAGGTGGAAAGGGGGTCATTACCAACACGATGAAAGGGATTATCGTCAATGCGGTTATAGTTCTCGGTGTTGAATTTGCCACCTGTTTGGGGTTCGGGGGCAACCATACCACGAACACCACCTCCAACTGTTAGTTTAGGGCTACTGCGACGATCAAGGGACTGATTAATGACAGATGAACTCGCTGGGAAATTCAGAGGAGGTGCAATAACTACGCCTGATGGTTTAGTCTTACGGATAGATTGGTCTTGAATGCGTTCTCTGCTAGGTTGAATGGGAGCGATATTACCACGAGCTTCTAATTTATCTGCATCTTGGGGATTGTTGAGAATTGCTAATTCTGGGGCAAATTCTTTTTGTAAGCGTTGTAGGGTTTGTAGGTCTGCTTGGGCAACTGTGGTGGGGTTATTTGCTATGAGTTCATTGATGCGCTGTGAACAAGTATTCAAGACTGTAGCAAATTCTGTGCGGGTGAGGGGAAGAGTGCCAAAGTTGGGGACGGAAGCGACACAACTATAATTGTTAACTAATGCCTGAAGTGCTTGGTAGTTAGGGTGATTTGGGAGAATTGAGTTGGCTGAGGTGGTTGAATTGGTGGGAATTGCTTTTGTCAGAGACTGATTTAAAACGGCAATTCCTACTGTTGGTATTAATAATAGGAGTGTTAAAATACTGACTCGCTGCCACATTTTGGACGGAATCGGGTAAGACATTACTAAATCCTCACAGATGTTTGCCCTGTTGTACTTACCTAGAATAGTCCTGAGCAGGGTGAGATTTGATCACCGTTACAGTTTTGGTAACTGTAGGGGATACAATACTTCACATATGGCGTTCAGCAATTTTTTGATAAACAACATTAATTTTTTCATGTCTTTTGCTGCAATAACCCGATCTAACCCCTACCCTATGAGTACATTGAGGGTAGGGACTGCCGCGATTACTTCAATCCCGCGAGGAATTGTTAGCAAGATTTTAAACTGACGATTATTGTTGTTTTAACCAAACTTCCAAATCTGCTAATGTTACAACATTAAATAAAACGTTTCTCATCGCTTCTAATTTTGGTAAAGATAATACCTGAATTTCGGCTATTAGTGATGAATTAACGTCACCAAAGCGATAATTTAGAAACTGGGTGATCCATATTAAGGCTTCTTCTTTTTTACCCTTTTGTAAAATATCCTGATAAATTACTGACTCTTGCATAATATCCTCCCGTAAAAATTGGCGAATAACATCTTTTTCAAATTTCAATCCCGCTAAAATCTCTGTACACCCTGCTATATTTTGTCTTTCTTCCCTATTAGGAATTTTAGCAATTTTTTCAGCAACTTGCCCTAATAATATAGATGGTGAATTGGTGCGGGTCAGTGGTGCAAGTGGTAATAATGCCGGATTATTTAGAAATAATGCTGAATCTTGCTCCCACATCCTGATTACACGATAGCGATGTCTGGTTGTTTCATCTCTAAATTCCTCTGTAAAAACTACTTCGTTATCAGTCTCTTGCAAAAATATTAATACCTGAATGACAGGACATTTATATTGACGTTTTAACCTGACAGAATAATCTAGCATTCGGAAATCTAAAGGTGTTCTAGACTTTGGTAAAGTCTGAAATTCTATATGCAGAATCTGGTTATCTGTTTGCAAAAAACTCACAGAATCAGCGCGAATTGGTTCTAATGTTAGTTCAGTTTTGAGAACTTCTACTTGTTGCGCTTCTTTGGCTAACAACCACCGGACAAATTCGGAAGGATACTGTTCTGATAAATACTTACAAGCGTTATCGTAGCTCAATTGAGTAATTAGTTAAAATGAATTTCATTACTATTCATTATACACTTCATTAACGGGATTTTAAATCAAAGTTTAGTAATTTTCATGAGGTTCAATTATCATGTTTGTTAGTGAAAAATGAGCTTTCTACTTTTTTATAATTTGGTGTTTCTCTTTTTTCAAGTGTTTCCATGTAGTAAATATATACACTTTATATAAAAATACATAAAACCATTAAGTTAAAATTGTCGTTATGACAAGGGAACAGAGAACGGGCAACAGAGAAGACTTTTTAGGCAACTTTACCTTCTCCTTTTGTGTGTAACTGTTCACACTCCCCCACTAAAAAGGAATTAGGAAGTAACAGGGATAGGAG
>NZ_VIKX01000274.1 GCF_009711935.1 Dolichospermum sp. UHCC 0259
AATCCCCAATCCCCAATCCCCAATCCCCAATCCCCAGTCCCCAGTCCCCAATCCCTAATTACTCACTTAACCAAGACTTAGAATGAGGTTGCCAAGCAACTAACTCCTCTTCCTTAAACCACAGAGCAATTTCTGTTTGAGCGGTTTCTTGAGCATCAGAACCATGAATGAGGTTACGACCGACATTAACGCCAAAATCGCCGCGAATTGTGCCTGGTTCTGCTGTTAAAGGGTTGGTTGCACCAATAATCTTTCTGGCTGCTGCCACAACGCCCTCACCTTCCCAAACCATTGCTACCACTGGACTAGAAATAATAAATTCTACCAATCCAGGGAAAAAAGGTCTTTCACGGTGAACATCATAATGTTTTTCCGCCAATTCCTTACTGACCTTCATAAACTTTAAACCCACCAGGGTAAAGCCTTTGGTTTCAAATCGGCGGATAATTTCACCCACCAGTCCGCGCTGTACACCGTCAGGCTTAATTGCTAAAAATGTGCGTTCCAAATCTGTCTCCAAAAACATAATCTAATTTTGATGGGTTAATTGTCAGTTGTATTGATGTCTTTTGTCTAGTAGTCTTGCGAATTTTCCCGAAAAATTTGCAGAGATCAGGAAATTAGGAAAACATAGTCTTCTTTTCTTTCTAGTCAAGACTATTCTTATCTCCTTCTAATTCTTCTTTCTTCCTTCTTCCTTCTTCCTCTTGACTCCTTCTTCTTTTCTTCTTTCTTCCTCCTGACTCCTGACTCCTTCTTTCCGACTCCTGACTCCTAGACCTAATTACTAATCCTTAATCAGAAATTATTTCCAGTGGTATATCCGTTACCAAACTATTTTGTTAAATTGTTATTTCGTGGGCGCAATACAGAGGTCAGGAAAAATGGGTGTCGAGTCAACCGCTGATGAGATTGTGAAAGTGCCGTCTAATGGGCATAAAGGCGAATTGAAAAACAAAAAACAGAAACAACTGTTAGTACCTAGTACAAGTACAGGAGATTTATCTGTACCTTGGAAAATTGAGAATAGTGAAGACCTTTACCGCATTGAAGGTTGGGGACAGCCTTATTTTTCGATTAATGCGGCTGGTCATGTCACTGTTTCTCCCAAGGGTGAACGGGGCGGGTCATTAGATTTATTTGAGTTGGTAAATGCTTTAAAGCAGCGTAATTTGGGTCTACCCATGTTAATCCGGTTTTCTGATATTTTGGAAGACCGAATTGAGCGATTAAACGCTTGTTTTGCGAAGGCGATCGCTCGCTATAACTATCCGGGTGTATATCGGGGCGTATTTCCCGTTAAGTGTAATCAACAACGTCACCTGATTGAAGATTTAGTTCGGTTTGGTAAACCCCATCAATTTGGTTTAGAAGCAGGTTCTAAGCCAGAATTAATGATTGCTTTGGCGTTGTTGGATACACCAGGCGCATTGTTAATTTGCAACGGCTACAAAGACCAGGAATACATCGAAACAGCGATGTTAGCCCAAAGACTAGGACAAACACCAGTCATCGTCCTAGAGCAAATTGAAGAGGTAGATTTAGCTATTGCGGCCAGCCGTCAATTAGGTATTAAGCCCATCTTGGGAGTAAGAGCGAAACTAAGTACCCAAGGAATGGGGCGTTGGGGAACTTCCACAGGCGATCGCGCTAAATTTGGTTTGACAATTCCCGAAATTATGGAAGCTGTCGAAAAATTAGCTGCTGCTGACTTACTCAGTTCTTTGCAATTATTACATTTCCACATTGGTTCTCAAATCTCCGCTATCAATGTCATTAAAGATGCCATCCAAGAAGCCAGCCGCATTTATGTAGAATTGGCCATGCTAGGGGCAGATATGAAGTATTTAGACGTTGGTGGTGGCTTAGGTGTAGATTACGACGGCTCTCAAACCAACTTCTACACCTCAAAAAACTACAATATGCAAAACTATGCTAACGACATCGTGGCAGAGTTAAAAGATACCTGTGATGAAAAGCATATTCCCGTACCAACGCTAGTGAGTGAAAGTGGTCGGGCTATTTCTTCCCACCAATCGGTTTTAATCTTTGATGTTCTCAGCACCAGCGATGTCCCTCTTGATCCCCCTTCTCCTCACCAAGAGGGAGAATCCCCAATCATTAAATATCTCTGGGAAACCTACCAATCTATCAACAAAGAAAACTACCAAGAGTTCTATCACGATGCTGCTCAATTCAAAGAGGAAGCCATCAGTCGTTTTAACTTAGGTATTTTGCGTCTTAACGAACGCGCTAAAGCCGAGCGTCTTTACTGGGCTTGTTGTCAAAAAGTTTTAACTCTCATCCGTCAGGAAGAATACGTACCTGATGAGTTGGAAGACCTGGAAAAAATCATGGCTTCCATTTACTACATTAATCTCTCTGTGTTTCAATCAGCACCGGATTGTTGGGCAATTGATCAACTATTTCCCATTATGCCCATCCATCGCCTTGACGAAGAACCAACTCGCAGAGGAATTTTAGCAGATTTAACCTGTGATAGTGATGGAAAAATAGACCGCTTTATAGATTTACGGGATGTCAAATCGGTTTTAGAACTGCACAAATTTGAGCCAGGAAAACCATATTACTTAGGAATGTTCCTAAATGGAGCGTACCAAGAAATTATGGGGAATTTACATAACCTCTTTGGTGATACTAACGCTGTTCACATTAATTTAACCCCCAAGGGTTATCAAATTGAACACGTTGTCAAGGGCGATACCATGAGTGAAGTTTTGAGCTATGTCCAGTATGATTCTGAAGACATGATAGAAAATATTCGCCAACGTTGTGAGCGAGCTTTAGAAGAAAAGCATATCACTATAGCAGAGTCCCAACGACTACTACAAACTTATGAACAAAGTTTACAACGGTATACTTACTTGAATAGTCATTAGTCAGTGGTCAGTGGTCAGTGGTCAGTGGTCATTGGTCATTGGTCATTGGTCATTGGTCATTGGTCATTGGTCATTGGTTGGCAGTAAATTACAACGAACAACGAACAACTGACAACTGACAACTGACAACTGACTAAATTGAACTTGTTCCCAATAATTCGGCGATCGCTTGGTGTTCTAAAGGCGTTTGTGAAGGTGGAGTTTGACGAGCATCAGTAATCAACCAATCCAAAGCCGCAGCTTGGACATCAATTGATGCTCCCGTCTTATCCACACAATAACGTCCAAACACCAGCTTATCTACCAAACGCACACCTGGAGCTAACCGCGACCATTCAAAAATCACACTGTTATCTACAGTCGCCCCACTGCAAATCCAACAATTTGGCCCAATCATCGCCGGCCCAATGATTTTTGCCCCATCCTCAATTTTAGTCATTCCCCCAATATAAACAGGGCCAGTAATATCTACTTTGTCCCAATTTACAGATACATTTAACCCAGTAAAAATACCTGGGAAAACTTCATGTCCAGGGATTTGCACATTTTTAATTTCCCCTGATAAAACACCACGAATTGCTCGCCAATAATCGGGAACTTTACCAATATCTACCCATTCAAAATCCATCGGAATGGCATAAAAAGGGGCATTATCTGCCACCAGTTGGGGAAATAATTGCCCACCAATGTCATACTCCATGCCAGATGGTATATATTTAAACACTTCTGGCTCAAAAATATAAATACCTGTATTGATATTAGTGCTAAGAGCTTCTTCAACAGTTGGTTTTTCTTGGAAAGCTTGAATACGATTATCGTCGTCCGTGACTACCACACCATAACTAGAAACTTCTTCTCTGGGAACTGATTTGGTGATAATAGTAGCGATCGCTCCTTTGGATTTATGCCACTTTACCGCCGCAGTTAAATCTAAATCAATTAAAGCATCACCACACAACACTACAAAAGTATCATCAAAAAATGGGGAAAAATCTTGAATCCGCCGCATACCACCAGCCGAACCAATAGCTTCCCCGACAAGTTTACCGTCATCATCAATCTTACCTTCAAAGGAATAGGCAATCTGCACCCCAAACCTCTGACCATCACGGAAATAACTTTCTATTTCCTCCGCCAAATGGCTGACATTGACCATAATTTCGTCAAAGCCATGTTGACGTAATAACTCCAGCAAAAATTCCATAACCGGCTTTTGCAGTATAGGAATCATCGGTTTGGGAATTGTATACGTAATGGGACGGATACGAGTACCCTTTCCCGCAGCAAGAATCATCGCTTTCATAAAATTTTATTCCTTAGTCATTGGTCAGTTGTCAATTGTCAGTTGTCAGTTGTCAGTTGTCATTGGGAATAGATAGAAATTTATTCTCCCCCTGCTCCCCTGCTCCCCTGCTCCTCCGCTCCTCTGCTCCTCTGCTCCTCTGCCCCTCTGCTCCCCTACTCCCTGCCTTTAAGTAAGTAGGCGGATTTGAATTTCCTGGTAAAATTCTTTTTGAAATAGTTCTACCTTGGATTGAGCCGAAAGTAATAGTAACGCCCAAAAGACGCTAACTAAGTTTCCGTGTTCTGATTCATGATGAGAAGCATTTTTCTTTGGTTGTTTTGTCTTTATCCACAAATCTATCAGTTGTTCTAAATTCCAGCATTGTTCCTCTAAATTTTGCCCTTTAGCAGCACAATTTAATACCTGCTCTAGTTCTAACGCGACTTCTGTTAAATTTTCTTGGTGTGCTAACTCTAGGGCTTCCCTCATAGTTTGCACACTAGGTTGACGTTTCAGTCGCTTAGGTTTATTGACTGTTTCTACCGTTTCTACCAGCTTTAGTTGGCTGGCCATAATTTGTAACTGGTCTATTAACTCTTGTAAAGTTACCCGACGTTTTGGGGGTGGCATAGCTGCCGGACGACGGCGTAAGTGTTGCTCTAGTTGCAAACGATGGGCTGGATATAACAATCCATCCTCAGTTTCTAATAGTGTATCATCTACAACTTCTTCTGGAGTATTATATACTGTTGACAACTGCATTAATGTATTAGCTTTGAATAAAACCAGCATTGATGCTGATAAAAAAGCCTGTCCAGATTGAGACAAGTCACTTTCATAGCCTCTCATAGTTCTTGCTTCTGGAGTCATTAATTCTAAGTAATGGTCAATTACCTCGATAACTCGCACGTCCCAAGGGTCAATTTCCCCCTTTTCAGCTTGCTCAATGAGGTGTGTAATTGTTTCTAATAATTCGACTGCATCCATTTAATTCAAAATTTAATATATGAGGAGAAGGAGTCAGGAGTCAGGAGTCAGGAGTCAGGAGTCAGGGAGCAGGGAGTAGGGGAGCAGGGGAGCAGAGGAGAAAATTATCCAATATCCAATGACCAATGACCAATGACTAATGACTAATAACCAATTTATTCATCTTGTTCAAACTCTGAGCTGTAATTAGCTCGAAAACTAGAGACAAAATCACTGTGATCACTGCCTTTAATGGCATCGAAAGTGCCTTTGATAGTTCCCGCAATTGGTACAGCAACGAGTGTTCCTAATAGTCCAGCAATTTCAAATCCCATTAAAATAGCGATAAAAATCCATAAAGGGTTAAGTCCAATAAAATTGCCCATTAATTTTGGTGCTAACAAATTGTCTTTGATTTGTTGCATGATAATTGCCATTGTAGCGACTGGAAAGGCTAACCACCAATTTTGGATTAATACCAATAATGTAACTAAACCAATGCCTAAAGTTGCGCCAACAATGGGAATAAGCCCAGAAATACCGATAATAATAGCAAATAACAGGGCAAATGGGACTTTCAGAAATAAGAAAGTAGGTGTAAGAGCTATGACCATGAATAGTCCTAGCAATAATTGGCTCAAAAAAAAGTTTTGGAAGTTTAACTGTAATGAGCGGCTAAAAGGGATACCAATATTAGATGGCAGAATATTAACTAAACCAGACCAAACGCGATCGCCATATATGAGCATATAAAAAGCGAGAACGATGACCAATACTACATTCAGTATTCCTGATAATAGTGTTCCGGCAAATCCTACCGCCCCTGAAGCTATTTGCTGTACTAAGTTCTGAATATTAGCATTTATTTGATTTGTTACCAGCTTTAAATCTATAGATAACCGCCGCTGCTTTGCTAAACTTTCTAAATGATCTAAATTAGCTTGACTAGTCGCTAACCAATCCGGAATCTTATTTAAAAGCTGAATGGTTTGATCAATTAACATGGGTACGAGGGTAACACCCAAAACAATAAACAAAGTTAAAGTCAGCATTAAAACAATAATTACTGCTTGAGTGCGGGTAATTCTAACTTTCTCAAGTAACTTCACCGGGTAATTTAATAAAAAAGCCAGAATTGCCGCAATACTAAGAATAGTGATTGGATTTTGGAAATAACGAAATAATACAGACAGTAGCCAGATATTGAGGGCGATAATTGGTCCACTGAGTCCGTAAATTAACAAAGTTTGCAGAGAAGCAAAACGGCGCATCTGATTTAATGTATAAGCAAGGACTTTAGGGGTAAGAGAGGAATGATCACCTAGTGTGGCGGAAGCCATACTTTTGTAATTTCCATTTCCTATTGTCTAAACTATTTACTGATTTTGATCATAAATTTTAACTGATCTAAACTTGAGGAAATAACAAAAATGGATACTAACATAGCGGATCTTCGCAAAGATTACACATTACAGGATTTGAATGAGAAAGAAATTAATCCAAATCCATTTATACAATTTAAAATTTGGTTCAGTCAATCCCTAGCAGCCCAGCTACCTGAACCTAATGCTATGACGTTGGCTACCTGTACGTCCGATGGTCAGCCTTCAGCGAGAATGGTATTACTCAAAGATTTTGATGAACGGGGGTTTGTCTTATTTACTAATTACAATAGCCATAAAGGGCAGGAACTGGCAGCAAATCCCCATGCGGCTTTGGTTTTTTGGTGGGCGGAATTAGAACGCCAAGTGAGGATTGTGGGAACTGTGGAAAAAATTTCTGCTGCGGAATCTGATAGCTATTTTGAAATCCGTCCTGCATATAGTCGGCTTGGTGCTTGGGCTTCCAATCAAAGCGAAGTAATTGCAAATAGAGAAACCCTAGAGTTACAATTGCAAGAGTTTCAGCGCAAATATGAAAATCAGGAAGTTCCTCGTCCTCCGCATTGGGGTGGTTTTCGGGTGATTCCCCAAAAAATTGAGTTTTGGCAGGGAAGATCGAGTCGTTTACATGACCGCCTGTTATATACTCGTGTAGATGATGGCGGCTGGAAAATTGAGCGGTTATCACCTTGATTTAATATTTGATGTCAGCATTCAGCTATCAGCCGTTATGGTGAAGAAAAAGAAAGTTATACACATTTAACATTCTGTATTTACGTATTGAAAACTGATAGCTGAGGACTGAATGTTTAAATGATAATTAATTAAGAAGATCCTGATCAGAGTAGAAAACAGTGATTATTAATTAATAATTCAGTATACAACAGGTTGCGTAGTTAGGAGGTACAAAATCCAAATTGCGACCTATACACAAAGCCAGTTTTGCTCGGTGACTCATGAATTGGTAACTCCTAAATTCTGCCGTAAGTTAATTACCCCAAATTATCTTTGATATATGTTTCTTAATGTACAGTTAGATTATAATGAATTTGTATATAGTAAGCATGACTTATCAAAAAGACCGACAATTTAAATTTTGATACACATTTTTAACTTTATGCGAATCATACATATATTAAATCATGTCCAGGAAATCGGTAATGGTATTGTCAATGTAGCTGTGGATCTGGCTTGTTTGCAATCCCAATCTGGCGATGATGTGGCGGTGATTTCAGCGGGAGGGGGATACGAAAAATTATTAAATCAATTTGGTGTTAAACATTACGAAGTTAACCAAAATCGCCAACCAATAACAATGATGAAGGCGGCGATCGCTTATCGGAAAATTGTGCAAGAATTTCAACCAGATATAGTTCATGCTCACATGATGACTGGTGTGGTTTTAGCACGGGCTTTGAGATGGGAGAATGGATATATTTTAGTGGCTACTGTTCATAATGAATTTCAACCTAGTAGCCTATTAATGGGTTTGGCTGACCGAGTAATTGCTGTCAGTAAGGCTGTCAAAAATTCGATGGTAAAACGGGGAATCCCCGAACAAAAATTACGGGTAATTTGTAATGGAACATTGGGTAGTCCGCGAACTCGGAAAATATCCGATTATCAACCTTTAAGTTTACAAAGTCCAGCGATAGCGAAGCGCACCGTAGGAATCGCTACCGTAGCAGGAATGTATAAACGAAAAGGAATTACTGAGTTAATTGCGGCTTTTGAAGAAATTGCCCAGGATTTCCCCGCAGTACATTTATATTTGGTGGGAAATGGTCCAGATAAACAAATATTTGAGTCTCAAGCTCAAGCAACAGCGGTTAGTGATCGGATTCACTTTGAAGGGTTTCAGCCTGAACCCCAACGTTATTTACTAGCCTGTGATATTTTTGTCTTGGCATCCCACCGTGATCCCTGTCCCTTGGTGCTTTCAGAAGCGAGGGAAGCAGGGTTGGCGATTGTGGCTACTAATGTGGATGGTATCCCAGAGGCGTTGGATAATGGCAAAGCGGGGATATTAGTACCGGTGCAAGATAGTCATCAATTGGCTGAGGCATTAATAAAATTATTGAGTGATGAAAATATACTTCAGGAATGGAAACAGCGATCGCAGGAAAATCTAGAATGGTTAAATGTTTCCCGTGTACATCAAGAAACATTGGCTGTATATGAAGAATTAGAAATTTCCGAATTACCTAAACACGCAAGCACTTTTTCCAGTTCTAGATAATTCTTTCTTCTCTACTTCTCTCTTCTCTCTTCTTTCTTCCTTCCTTCTTCCTCCTGACTCTTGACTCCTGACTCCTGACTCCTGACTCCTTCCTTCTTCCTCCTGACTCCTGACTCCTGACTCCTGACTCCTGACTCCTGACTCCTGACTCCTTAATTAAGTTTTCAGGAAACTTCTTCTCCATACACGCAACCGGATTAATATTGGTCTTGCCCAGCGCACACTGATTAAATCATGTAAAAGTGTGTAAAAACAGGGAATAATAAACAGCGTTAGTAGTGTCGCTAAAGATAAACCCGAAAAGACGACGATTCCCAAGGGTTGGAGAAATTCTGCTCCTTCCCCAATTCCCAAAGCGACGGGAAACATCCCTAGAACGGTGGTAATGGTAGTCATTAAGATGGGTCTGAGCCGTTGGGGTGCTGCTTGCAAAATAGCGGTGCGGCGGTCAATTTTATCCCGTTCTCGAAGTTGGTTAGCCAGTTCGATCATGATAATGGCGTTGTTAACAACAATACCGACTAATAGAACTGCACCCACTATCACCGTTGCGCCAACAGCAGTTTTAGTAATGTAGAGTCCGAAAATACCCCCAGCAAATGCTAAAGGAATAGTAAACATAATTACTAAGGGGTCAACGAGAGAATTGTACTGTACCGCCATGACAACAAATACTAAAAAGGCGGCTAGTCCTCCTAAAAGTAGTAGAGATTGTTGTAATTGTTGATTAGATTCAACGGCTGCACTGGGTAAAATGCTAATACCTTTGGGTAAATCGAGATTGCTGAGGACTTGGTTTACCTGGGAGATAGCTTGACCAAGACTAGCGCCTTCTGTTAAATTTCCCGCAATTAATAATACCCGTCGTTGGTTAATGCGCTGAATTTCTCCCGGTGCTTGACCGGATGTAATTTTGGCAACATCACTCAAGCGAATTTGATAATTGTCATCTACAAATAACGGTAATCTTTCTAATTGAGAAGTTGTTTGTAATGATGCTTCATTTAATTGAACTCGCACATCTACTAAACGGTTATCGCGTTGGAGTTGAGTGGGGATACTACCTGTAATTGCTGTTTGAATTGTCTCCCCAATCTCCTGAGCATTTAAACCGACATTGGCGACTCGTTCCCAATCTGGTAAAATTTGAATTTCTGGTTGACGAGTATCTGCGTCAGGACGGAATCTCACTGAGGTAATTTGCTCATCTAAAGCTCCTAAGACTTGACGACCGGCTGTTTCTAGAGTTTTTGCGTCATTTCCTTGGAGAATGATATCAATATCAGCACCTCTAACGGGAGAGTTATTGAGAATTAAACCCCGGACTTGACCAGCAAAAAGACGCAAACGAATATCCACTAAGTTAAGTGTACCTAGCTGTTTGGTAACTCTTTCGATATAACCATCTATATTACTGCCAGATTTGAGGGTAATGGTGCTGGAACTTCGCAGGGGATTGGAGTTAGTATTACCAGCAAAAAGAGAACCACCAAGGGTAGAAAATACATAAGCTGTTTCTGGTTGGTTGCGGAGAATTTCATCTACCGCTTTCATGACTTTGCGGTTAGTTTCTAGGGGTGTACCGGAGGGAAATTGAGCCGATAAAGTAGCTTGTCCGGTGTTAATGCGGGGGAGGATTTGTTGGGGAATTTGGGGAGCCATCCACCAACTACTACCACCTAAGATGATAATAGCGATCGCAATTGTGAGCAACCGCCAACGTAATATCCCAGCTAAAAACCGTCCATATAATCTTGTAGACGCATCAAACTGACGATTAAATTCTCTCAGTGGCCACAATTTATTTAAAGAACTTGAAGCTTTGATTCCCAATAATTGAGATGTCATCATGGGGACAACAGTTATTGCGACTAAAATGGAAGCTGCTACAGAAAAACTAATGGTGAGAATTAACTCATTAAATAGTAAAGAGATAAAACCACCAATTAACAAAAATGGTAATACCGCAACTAAGTTTGTACTTGTAGAAGCTAATAAGGCTGATTCTACTTCACGACTACTTTCTTCTGATTGTTGAATAACTGATAACTGGGAATTGTTTACCCCTTCGGTAATATTCTCTAGCATAACTATGGAATTATCTACCACAATTCCTACACCCAAGGCTAAACCACCTAAGCTGAAAATGTTGATAGACAAACCAAATAATCCCATTAAAATGATAGCGGCTAAAGATGCTAGGGGAATAGCCAAAACAATAATGAAAGTTTGCCGCAGAGAACCTAGAAAAAGTAAAACAGCTATGGCGGCTAATCCTGTACCAATTATTCCCGAAGTGGTAACGTTAGCGATGGAATTACGAATAAATTTAGATTCATCTAAAGTTGGTGTCAGCGTTGCTTCTCGCGGAATTACACCAGATATTTGGAGTTCTTCTAGTCGTTTTTTGACACTATCAACTACATTAACAGTGTTAGCATCTGGTTGTTTTTGAATACTGATTTTTACAGATTCTTCCCCATTCAATAAAACATATACCCGTTGATTTTCTGCACCATCAATAACTTCGGCAAAATCACGCAAGTAAACGCGGTTTTTGATATTCGAGTTAGGAACAGAAACTTCAAATAATAAATTGTTAATTTCCTCAGCATTGTTGAAGCGTCCCACAGTTCGGGTTAAAGGTTCGGAATTTGTCCCTAAAATTCGTCCACCGGAAATATCTTGATTTCGGTTTTTTAATTCATTGAGAACATCATTTAAACCAACACCCAGAGATTGCAATCTTTCTAAATTAATATTGACCCTAACTTCTTCTTTGACTCCTCCTGAGACATCTACTACTGCGACTCCTGGAACTACGTTTAATTCTCGCGCTAATTCTTCTTCTGCAAATACGCGCAAATCAACACCTTTGAGAGTAGGTGAAGTAATTGCAAATTCATAAACTGGTAATTGGGAAGGATCAAATTTAAATAAACGTGGTTCTCCAATTGTATCTGGTAATCTATTTCTAGCGCGGTTAAAGGTAGCTGTAGCATCATTCAACGCTTGGTCAATATTTCCCCCTGGTTGAAAATATAAATCTAAACTGATGTTACCTTCACGAGTTTGAGAAAAAACTTGTAATACTCCTTCTGTCGAACTAAAAGATTCTTCTAAAGGTTTGGTAATTTCATCAATTGCTACTTCTGGAGAAATTCCCGGTGCTTCTATGCGAACACCAATCCGAGGATAGGTAATTGATGGTAATAAATCTACTGGTAATCGCACCAAGAAAAACACGCCCATGACTATTACTGCCAAGGTTAACATGAGTGTGCCAATATGTTGGCGAATGGCAATAGCACTCAAACTAAATCCATTATTTGTATTTGCTTGTTGCATATAGTAATCTGATTTGATTTGTTAATTTATGTAGATAGGTAATTGGTAATTGGTAATAGGAAAATTATTCCCCCCTGCTCCCCTGCTCCCCTGCTCCTCTGCTCCCCTGCTCCCCTGCTCCTCTGCCCCCATGCTCCCCTGCTCCCCTGCCCCCCTTCCTCTTATTCCTTTTCCGCCAACATTGATAATTTAACAACTGCGCCATCTTTCAATGGTTTACTACTGCGAACAACATAACTTTCTCCTGGTTGTAAGCCTGATAAAATTTCTATTTTGCCGTTAGCAATTTTTCCTAAAGATACTGGACGTTGTTTAACTATGGTTTTTTTATCTGTTTTTTCAATTACGAAAAGTGTAGAGTTGCTATTTTCTAATTGTGGTTTTTTGTCTTGACTACTAATTGCGGTTTCTGGAACAACTACACGCTGTTTTGTTTGGCTGGTAAAGTTAACTCTTGCTAATAGCCCACTGCCAATTTTTCCGCCAGTGTTAGGCATAACAATTTCTATGGGAATTAACCGGGCTGTGGTATCAGCAGTCGGGGAAATACGGGATACTCTACCGATAAATTTTTCGTCAGGAAAGGCATCTAATTTAATTTCTACAGATTGCCCAACTTGGATTTTTGCTAATTCTAATTCAGAAACTTGAGCAACGACTTTAACGCGACTAAAATCGGCAACTTTTAAAACTTCGCTACCAGGTTGTAATAAATTACCTGGTTCTGTGACTTTTTCGGTGACTACACCTGTAATAGGGGAAATTAACCGAGAATAAGAACGACGTTCAACAGCGGCACTAACTGCGGCTTTTTGGGCAAATACTCGACCTTGGGCGGCGGCTACGGCTTGCTGTTCTGTACTGACTTGTGCAGTGGCAGCGCGGAGGGCTTGGGCGGCTGTTCTCGCTCTGGTTTGTGCCTGTTGGGCGTTCTGTTGGGCGATCGCCCCTTCTTTGTATAATTGGGTTAATCTCCGGGAGTCTGCCTCCGCTTGGACTAATTCTAGGCGGGCTGTTTCCACTTGGGCGCGAGCATTACTTACTTGAGTCTGCGCTCTGGCTACTTCTGATTCAGTGGTGGCTAGTTGGGCTTCTGCTTGTTTGACTGCGGTGAGTAAGAGGGTATCATCCAATTGACTGATGATTTTACCCCGTTGGACTGTATCACCGATATCTAAGTTTAAGGAGATAAGTCTGCCTTCCACTTGCGATCGCACAGAAACAATCCGAAAGGGGGCAGTATTACCAATATACTCTGGTTGGGGGCTTAAAGAATTAGTGCGAGCGATCGCTACATCTACAGCAGGTTCTCGATTAGCACGTTGAGGTCTTTGGGATTGTGCTTCCGCTGATTCCTTGGGTAATGAACCACAACTGACTGTTAATAGTGCTATTCCTAACATTGATGGCGTAAATATACGTTGTGCTATAACTAACATTTCTCTGTCCAAAATCATTAATTTTGCTCCTATTCAGATTTTTAGAGTTAATTGTGATTTGTTGATCACAGATAAATTTTTACCAAGTATGATCTAGACATAGATGTATATATTTTCTTGCTCTCTAGAAATATAAACTTAGTATAAAGATTTTTCATAAATTTGCACGTTACTAAAGTCATGCTTTATGCCATATTCTCAAGACAAGAACAAAAAAAGAGATTCTTTAACCCACATTCAAAGAATTAGTTCTAGTATCAATTAAGCATCTAAATATTCAGTTACAATAGGACAATAATAAATTACAAAAAATCCTCACAACAGGGAGTTAGAGTTATGGTGGCTACTCCAATCTCGACTGCTCCACAACTATCAACAATAGCAATCTCTTGGGAAGCATTACCCGAAGATTTTATCCTAGAAGAAGGACTTGTGGAAAACACTGCACAACCATTAATTGCTGGGGCATTACGAGAAAGTCTGGAACTGAGTGGATATATTCAACCCACCATGTTGATAGCTGCTAATTTGGGTATTTGTGCCACAATGGATGGCAAACTTGTTGTCAAAGCCCCAGATTGGTTTTTTGTGCAGACAGTTTCACCCTTGTCTGAGACAACAGATAGACGCAGTTATACACCTCATCTGGAAGGCGAAATTCCCCGCATTGTCATAGAATTTTGCTCAGATATAGACGGGAAAGAATACTCAGCTAAATGTACCTTTCCCCAGGGTAAATGGTTTTTTTATGAACAAATTCTCCAAGTTCCTACCTATGTGATTTTTAACCACCTGACGGCTGAATTAGAAGTTCATCAAATCGAGTCAGGACAGTATAAATTACAGCCAATAGACGAGAATAATCGCTACTGGATTACAGACATGGGATTATTTTTGGGATTGTGGGAAGGAGAAAAAGAGGGGCGCATAGGTTACTGGTTAAGATGGTGGGATCAAGCAGGTAATCTGTTACCTTGGGCAGTCGAAAAGGTAGAACAGGAACGCCAACGGGCTGAACAGGAACGCCAACGGGCTGAACAAGAAAGCCAACGCGCTGAAAAAGAAAGCCAACGGGCTAAAAGATTGGCAGAACAATTACGCGCACTGGGTATTGATCCAATTGATTAAATGTGCCTTTTCCAAAATTGTTGTAGAGATGTTTCCTGGAACGTCTCTACCTTTTATGATTAAATTGTAAAACCTGTAGGAGCGGGGTTTCCCCGCCCTCAAGTGTATTGTATCCGAACGATACCCGCTATAATCAATCCCAATTGGCAAACTCATCACTAATATTGCGAAGTAAGGCAGTTATTTGAGTACGTCGGGTTTCAAAATTAGCAGCAATGTAAATTAACAAAATACCAACCAATAAACCAACAATCCATTTTAAAAAAGAATAACTCAGACTGAAAATTACTAATTGGTAAATGCTAGTAATTAAAAAAGTACCTGTACCAACATAAAGAAAAGCACGGATTTTTAAACCTAAGCCGGCGAAAATACTAATCAAACTAAAAATACCAGGAATAAAAGGTAGATTTTGATAAAACAAAATTGTCCAACCGCAAATTAAACCACTTCCTAACATTCGCAAACTGTGACGTAGGGGTTTTGCTGTTGATAATTTTAGTTGTTCATCCACCTCAGCGATATATAATAAAGATAAACCAATTGGTGTAACATACCAAAGTGAATCTCTGAAGTTTAAGTCATTAAACCAAGTAAACAATGCCCAATCAATTAATATTAAGCTGATGTATGTAAGCCGGATTTGTGTAGCAGCTTTCGCTAAAAAGACGTAGTAAGCAGCAACGATAACCAAAGTAATAGGATAAGTTTGTAATCCCGTTGTTCCTAAAATAATTAATGGGAGAACATAAGCCGTGCGTTGCCAAGGCGTTTGTGACCAACCAAATCTTTGCCAAGGAAGGATATATAGGAAGTAAGCAAATAGGCAGGATATCGCCCCCTGCCAAGGTAGTAATTGCTCAAATATTAATCTTCCTATTGGTAAATTTTGTAAATAAATACCAATCATTCCTACTTCTATTAAACCTAAATAAACCCAGATATCCTGATTGGTTTCTTCAGAATTTTCTCTTCCTTGCCAAATCGCATAGCGAACTAAAAATAATCCAGTTCCTAAGACAATAGAAGAGTTAATTTGGACAGGTAAAGTCATAGCAAAAAGGAATAAAATACTACTCCAACACCAATGGAGATGGGCAATATTTTTTAATTCTCTTGGAGTTAAACAAAGATAACTAATCAGCCAAGGTGTGAGAATACGATAAGCATACATAATGCTAGTACCAAGGGCTGACATGGCAATTAACCCATCACCTAAAACCCCACCGCTAGATAGGGACATTTGATAAAATAGGAGTTCATAAGCAGAAATGGATACGCCGATAATGCCAAAATAAAGCAGAGGTTTAAATGCTTCCCTCCGTCTTCCGACTCCAATCAAAATTAAGGCTACACCCAAAGAACAAAAACCTGTAAAGTTAGCAAAATTATTTAACCGGAAAATGACGCTAAACGCACCATATATTAGAGGAAGAATGTGGAAACTATTGGGTAAGGTTTGTAATTGATGTTTGCGTCGCCACCATTCCCCAAATAGCTGAGTTGTTAACCCTAGAATAATGTTACCTATGGCGATTCTCATCATTGAATGTTCGCCAAATCCTAATATTTCTGCTGTTAATAATTCTAAACACCAACCAATACCATAAAATGCTGCTTCTTTAGATTGTCCCCAACTGCGATAGAGAATTGCCCCTAAAATTATCGCTGTGGTGACAACATAGAAATATTCTGTTTTGAGAATACCTTGATAAATTAAGCTGGCGTGGAGAGTTAAGGCTGATAATTCTATTGTACACAGTGCGATCGCCCATTTATCACTAGCGGCTGCATAAATTATCGCCAATTCTGTACCTTTGCGTAAAAGTACACCACGCCATAGCCATAAACTCAGTATTGTTAATGCAGTAACAACAAACCAACCTGATATTGTTAATTGGATTAAACCAAATACACCTTCCCATAACAATGCAGTCAGGAAACTCAGCCCAAAACCAATAATTGTTCCTGCATATAGGTAACTGTTCACACTCCCCCACTAAAAAGGAATTAGGAAGTAACAGGGATAGGAG
>NZ_VIKX01000275.1:0-53049 GCF_009711935.1 Dolichospermum sp. UHCC 0259
CCTACTTCTACCTACCCTATAAACTCTCGAAAGTGGGGGGAGAGTGAAAAACTACAACAGCTTGGGATCAATTACGCAGTAGTGGAAGACAAGGTTCTGTAATTGCTGATGAATTAATTGATTTTAGTCAATCTTCTCAATGGCATAATTCTATTTTAGAATATGCACGTAATTACGCCGAAAAAGTTAACGAAGATTTTCAAGAATTTTGTGCATCAATATGAATAAAACCCCACGAATTCCCATACCCCCAGAAGTGAGAACCTACGTTTTCCAAAGAGATAAATATCAATGTCAAAGCTGCGGTAAAATCTCCCAAGAAACTCAACTCACCATTGATCATATTATCCCCTTATCTCGTGAGGGAAAAAACGATATTAGTAACTTACAAACACTCTGTTTAACTTGTAATCAGCAAAAAACTAATAACATTGACAATCGTTTTCGGCGACATTTTGATAGTTAGTTATGTTTAGATCCTCGACTTCTCTAAGAAGTCGGGGATCTGATTCTTATTCTTTCACAGTTTTAAACCATTCTGTCACTCCGTCAGCCAAAGTATTAGCCATTTTCTTCTGTTGTTGGGGATTAACTATCTCTTCAAATTCATCGGGATTACTCATAAAACCCAATTCTAATAATACTGAAGGTGCAATATGAGGACGAGTTAGGGCTAAATTATTCCAGAAGACACCATAGGAAGGTTTACCGAGTTTTTTGACTACGTAATTTTGTAAAAATATGGCGACGTTGTGCGATTGGGGATGATACCAAAACGTTCCAAATCCTTTGGTATTTTCGGCATCACCATTATCTGGTAAAGCATTATAATGGATTGAAAGAGCGATCGCAGGTTCTTCTTTATTAATCATTTCCTGACGTTCGACTAATGAAACATCACGATCATCTTCTCTGGTCATCACTACTTTAGCACCGCGCTTCACCAATTCATCTCGCAGTAATTTAGAAACTACCAAGTTTACATCTTTTTCGGGATACCCAGTTGGACCAGTTGCACCGGATTCTTTACCGCCATGTCCTGGATCAAGTAAGATTTTGATACCAGATAGGGGTAGGCGTTTTCTACTGTCAATATTTGGTGCATGACGCAAAGTCAACACTAGAGTTGTATTGTCGTATTTCAGCTTATAACCCCATTGTTGGGACTTTTTGAGGTTAAAGGTGTATTTAACTTGTTGTGGAGTCACCTGTTGCCAATCTAGGCGAGAAATTAGAGGGTCATCATCCAGGCGAATAGTATCTGTTTGAGCAGTGGTATTGTAGAGAGTCAGGGTAAAGGAATTATTTCCCTGTTCGACACTCACCGGTACAGCCATTTGCAAGGGAAAACGGATTTCTGTTTCTCTAGCTAGTTGACGATATCCGACACTGCGAATTACTGTTTGTGGAGGAACTGCACCAGGGAGAATTTTGGTTTCTTTACTATTAATCCAAGCCCCATAGTCTAAGCGTAACCAATCACCCTCTTTACCTGTAGCTGTTGCTCTTGTTCCTTGAGGCAAAGGTGTCAGTCGAGAATGATCTGTACTTGGACCCGTGCGGGCGACACCTGATGCGGCTATTACCTCGACAACTGGTAACTGTACAGGTGCAAGAATTTGAATTTTGCCTTTACCCGTTTCAGTCGTTGTCTGACCATTCAATGTCAAACTAAATTGAGGTTGTCCTAAATCCCCTGTATCGGTAATTGTTGTACAACCTTGGTATTTGGTAATATTATAAATTTTAGCCTGATTGCGCCCGGTTAAAATGCTGGAATTAGCAGGTAATTCAGCTTTTAAAGGCTGCGATAAAAGATTAACAGTTTGATTAGCTAGTTTGACGGAGACATTAGCTTGGGGAGGTGCAACTGCGCCAAAACAAATCAGTTCTCCTGGTAATCTAGTAATATCAGCCGCAGGTGTCAGAGAATCCTTAGCAAAGCCTAAACCTTGTGGTAATTCTGATTGAGTAGAAATCCTGTTGACTTTAATCTCGCGTTCTTGGTTTTGATAACGGATCTTAAACACATTCTCCCCGAATTGCAAGGGAAAACTAGGAGCAAAATGTCCAGCCTTACTACGTTTAATAGATTTACCATTAATCAAGACTTGTCCAGTTGCGGGTGCTGTACCGATAAAAAATATTTTTTCTGTACTGGTTTTGTGGTTTGCTGGGGGATAAACCACTAAAAGTGATGACTGTGCCACAGCAATAGACGGAGTACAAATAAAGCTAAATACTGCTAATCCTAAAAGTTTTTTCACGGTAAAAATAACCAAAAAAGAATAAAAAGATTAATAAATCTGGTGATTGGTAATTGGTGATTGGTGATTGGTAATTGGTAATTGGTAATTGGTGATAAAATTTCAGTTATCATCCTGTATATCCTTAAATCCTGGACATTATCTCGACTTCGCTCGATAACCACCTGATTCTGACAGTTTATAACTAGCAACTTATATTCATATCCTAATTTAGGGCTTATTCCTCCTGACTCCTTATTTCACCATTTTAAACCATTCAGTCACTCCATCGGCCAATATATTGGCGATTTTTTGCTGTTGTTGAGGGTTGACTATATCCTCAAACTCATTAGCATTTTTCATAAACCGAAATTCTAATAATACCGAAGGTGCAGCACTAGGACGAGTCAGGGCTAAGTTATTCCAAAATACACCAAAAGAGGGTTGAGGGAGTTTATTAACTAGGTAATTATGTAAAAATACTGTGGGGCTATGTGCTTGAGGATGATACCAAAAACTGACTAAACCCCTAGTATTGGCAGTATTACTATTATCAGGTAAAAAGTTGTAATGGAGAGAAAGAGCGATCGCTGGTTCTTCTTGATTAATTATCTCCTGACGTTGCACCAAAGAAACATCCTGATCATCATCCCTTGTCATTACCACTGTTGCACCACGCTTGGCCAACTCATCCCGCAGTAATTTAGAAACTAGCAAATTTACATCTTTTGCTAAATATCCCGTCGGTCTACTCGAACCAGATTCTTTACCACCATGCCCTGGATCGAGTACAATTTTGATGCCAGATAAAGGTAAAAGTTTGCTATTTTTAAGCTTTGGTGGATGACGTAAAGTTAAAACCAAAGTCGTATTGTCATACCTTAGCTTATAGCCCCACTGTTGGAGGTTTTTGAGGTTAAAAGTATATTTTACCTGTTTGGGGCTTACCTGTTGCCAATTTAGGTGAGAAATAAGAGGGTTATCATCTAGGCGAATTGTGTCTGTTTGAGTAATGGTATTGTAAAGGGTGAGCATAAAGGAATTATTTCCCTGTTCCACACTCACCGGCACAGGAATTTGTAAGGGGAAACGAATCTCTGTAGCTTCAGCTAATTGCCGATAGCCAACACTCCGAATTACCGTCTGTGGTGCAACCGCACCTGATATAATTGTGGTTTCCTTGCTATTAATCCAAGCCCCATAGTCTAAGCGCAACCATTCACCTTCTTTCCCCGTAACACTTGCCATAGTCCCTTTTGGCAATGGTGTCAGTCGTGAATAATCGGTACTAGGACCGGTACGAGTAACGCCTGATTTTGATGCAATTTCCGCAACTCGTAACTGTGTCGGCGACAGAATTTCGATTTTGCCTAAACCAGTTTGAGTTATTGTTTGATTATTAAGTTGTAAATTAAATTGGGGTTTTCCCAAATCAGCAGCATTTGCGACTGTTGTACAACCTTGGTATTTGCTAAGACTAGATGGATTAGGTTGATTTAACCCCGTCAAAACACTGGAATTGGGAGGTAGTTGTGCAAGTGACGGTTGGGGTAAAAGGGCAATATTTTGATTTACCAGATTCACCCAGACAGTAGCTTGAGGTGGTGCAACTGCACTAAAACAAATTAATTCTCCTGGTAATCTGGCAATATCAGCAGCAGGAGTCAAAGAATCCTTCGCAAAGCCTAAACCTGGGGGTAACTCAGGTTGAGTAGACACCCTCATGATCTTAATCTCTCGTTCTTGATTTTGGTAACGGACTTTAAATATATTTTCTCCTAACTGCAAAGGAAAACTAGGGGAAAAATGCCCAGCTTTGCTACGGTTAATCAGTTTACCATTAATTAAAACCTGACCATCGGGGGGGGCTGTACCGATAAAAAATATTTTTTCTGTGCTGGTTTGGTAGTTTGTCGGGGGAAAAACTACTAAAAGTGGTTCTTGTGCTAATGCAACTGAGGAGGTGAATAAAAAATTAAATAATACTAACCCTAAGAGTTTTTTCATGGACAAACACAGAAGATTTCAGGATAGAGACTGTGGCACAATAGCCAAGATGGAATCAAATATGAATGCAAAAGTGGCAATACATTGGCCTCAAACAAGAGAATTCAATCGGGTAAAATTCATCCTGCATACAAGCCTCCAAGATTGTCTACACAAATTCTCCTTCGGGAACAAAATCTATTAAGAGTTGCTAGAAATTGAAAATACTATGACTAAGTTTATCTTTGTAACTGGGGGCGTTGTTTCCAGTATTGGTAAGGGCATTGTAGCAGCAAGTCTGGGACGTTTGCTTAAATCGCGGGATTATTCGGTTTCGATTCTCAAACTCGATCCTTATATTAACGTTGATCCAGGCACAATGAGTCCTTTTCAACATGGGGAAGTTTTTGTCACCCAAGACGGTGCAGAAACAGATTTGGATTTGGGTCATTACGAGCGCTTTACTGATACTTCTATGTCTCGGTTAAACAGTGTTACTACTGGCTTGATTTATCAGTCAGTTATTAATAAGGAACGCCGAGGCGACTACAATGGTGGCACTGTTCAGGTAATTCCCCACATTACCAATGAGATTAAAGACAGAATCCTCAGAGTTGCTAAAGAAACTAATCCTTCCGCCGTAATTACGGAAATTGGTGGGACTGTGGGTGATATTGAATCACTGCCATTTTTAGAAGCAATTCGCCAACTGCGAAAGGAAGTAGGAAAGCGTAATGTGTTATATATGCACGTTACTTTGTTGCCTTGGATTGCGGCAGCGGGAGAAATGAAAACCAAGCCTACTCAGCATTCTGTGAAAGAATTGAGATCCATTGGTATTCAACCGGATATTCTAGTATGTCGGAGCGATCGCCCCATCCCTCTTGGCTTGAAACAAAAGTTATCAGAGTTTTGTGATGTCCCAGTAGAATGTGTTATTACCAGTCCAGATGCCCGCAGTATCTATGAAGTCCCTGTAATTTTAGAAAGGGAAGGATTAGCAGAACAAGTCCTGGATTTACTGCAAATGCAACAACGTCAACCCAATATGACGCAATGGGAAACAATGGTAGAACGGATGTATAATCCCAAATATACTGTCGAAATTGCTATTGTTGGTAAGTATGTACGGTTAGGTGATGCCTATCTTTCCGTTGTTGAATCTTTACGTCATGCGGCTATTGCTACTCATGGCGATTTGCGGTTAAGGTGGATAAACTCCGAAGTTTTGGAAAATGAATCAGCAGAAAAATACCTCTCTGGCGTTGATGGTATCATTGTTCCTGGCGGTTTTGGTAGTCGGGGCATAGACGGGAAAATTGCGGCGATTAAATACGCCCGCGATCGCCAAATTCCCTTTTTAGGTTTATGCTTAGGAATGCAGTGTTCCGTGATTGAATGGGCGAGAAATGTCGAAGGCTTATCTAATGCCAATAGCGCCGAGTTTGACCCATATACGGACAATCCAGTTATTAACCTCTTGCCAGAACAGCAGGATGTAGTAGACTTAGGCGGAACAATGCGCTTAGGGTTATATCCTTGTCGGGTACTTCCCAATACCCTAGCTTTCCAACTTTATCAAGAAGAAGTCATTTATGAACGCCACCGTCACCGTTACGAGTTCAACAATGTCTACCGTAGTCAGTTGTTAGATTCTGGTTATTTGGTAAGTGGCACGTCTCCAGATGGTAGATTAGTGGAAATTGTCGAGTATCCCAAACATCCCTTCTTTATCGCTTGTCAATTTCACCCCGAATTTCAATCTCGCCCTAACGCACCTCATCCTTTATTCAAAGGATTTATGACCGCTGCCATTTCTCAATCCCATTCCGCAACTGCTACACCTAAGCCTGTACAAGTTTCTTGATTGTCAGTTGTTAGTTGTCAGTTGTCAGTTGTTTATCTATACTTAAACCCCTCGGAAGGCTGGAAACTAAAACACGCAATTGCTATAATTATGGGTTAAATTACCTTAAAATCAGCAAAAATGTGTAGTCAGTTCCGAGGGAATTTTGTGGCATACTGAGTTAAAATTCAATACTAGAGGAAATACTAAGAGGAAGAAGGTTTTCCCAATTACCAATTACCAATTACCTATTCCCAATGCTAATTTAGCAGCGCCTACCATTCCGGCTGCATTTCCTAATTCTGCTGGGAGAATTTGCAAACCTGCGCGAGATGTTGGTAAAACTCGTTTTTCGATTTCTGCTTTTAGTGAAGGTAAGAAAAAATCAAAACTTGCACTTACACCACCACCAATAATAATGGCTTGGGGTGTCAACACATATAATAAACTGGTTAAACCGATTCCCAAATCTCTACCATATTCTTGCCAAAAAGTCAAGGCTTCTGAATCTCCAGCTTGGGCAAGTGCGCCTAATTCTGCTGGTTCTTTGCCTGTGCGACGACGGATAGCCGATATGGAAGTATGTTGTTCTAATGAACCTTGATTGCCACTATTGCACATCGGTCCATCGGGATTTAAGGTAATTAAACCTAATTCTGCTGCTGCACCTTGATGTCCGACAAATAATTTACCATCAAAAATAATTGCCCCACCAACGCCAGTTCCCAAAGTTAGTAAAATCAAATTGGGGAAATTTCGACCTGCACCTAACCAAGCTTCTCCTAAACCGGCACAGTTAGCGTCATTTGCCAAAATTGTCGGTTTACCCGTTTTGGCTTCTAACCAATCCGCTAAGGGGACATCATGCCATCCTATAAGATTAATGGCAACTTTGGCAATGCGTCCCGTAGCATCAGCAGGACCCGGAGTACCCAAACCAATAGCGATACTTTCATTATTGGGGTCAATTTGAGCGATCGCATCTACTATTGTAGATAATACCGCTTCTGGTGTCGCAGGTTGGGGAGTATCCACAGATAAAGATTGCAAACAATTACCATCCGCTGTAAATCGCCCCAACTTAATCGCAGTTCCCCCTAAATCAATCCCAATTACTTGCTGCACAATGTTAATTTATTTTATAAAAACTATATAAAGAGTTAATATATCATTTTTTAGCGTTGGATAATGGCGGTATGAAAATCAAAAATTCCCTTTCTCACACTCTTACTCTTTGCGCCTCTGCGTCTGGGCATTGAACTTCTCCCTCCAATTCATTTCATAGAAGGGAATGTAGTTGTATTAGCTGGTTTAACAAACAATATTTATTTTCATCGAATGTTGGATATTTTACCATTTCAAAAAGAAACTTTAAATTTATTACAAATACCAGAAAGTAAACAAATTAATATTAATAAAAGTGGTTCTTCAGTACCTAATATGCAAACTTTAGATAAAAAAATCTCAGGAAGCTTACTATGTATAGGAAATGAACCATAATTTTTAACAGTGCCGGGTGACGGTGACATAAGCCATATTTTGCCATTTTCAGGAATTAGAGAGAATTGCTATATGAAATTGATTAAATTTGGGTAACTTATTTACATACAGTAAAAACAATACCCCAGGGAAAATTACTATGAAAAGTGAACTGCAAGCCAAATTAATTCAATACGTTTTGCATAAAAACAAAGATCATGAAGGTTTTACTATAATTGAATTGTTAATTGTATTCATCCTCATTGGTATTCTTTCTGCCATTGCTCTACCTTCATTCCTCAACCAAGCCGCAAAAGCCCAACAATCTGAAGCAAAAACCTACATTGGTGCAGTAAACAGAGCGCAGCAAGCTTACCGAATGGAGAATACATCATTTGCTGGGGATATTGACACTTTGCAAATTGGCATTCCTGCCTCAACCAATAACTATAGTTATGCGATCGCAGGAAACACAAGTTTTGCTACTATTACAGCAACAGCTAACGATACATCTGCTCTTAAAGGTTTTAATGGTGGTGTCACCGTTCTCTCGGCTGGACAGACTTTGGCTATTGCTTGTCAAACAGCAGGACCTCAAGATACTAATCCCATTACCACCCCTAATTTAACTCCTACTAGTGCCGCTTGTGCAGGAACGATGACAACTATGGACTAGGAATTAACTGTTAATTAACCGTTGATTTATTTTGGCTGATCATTTGCACGTTCACAATCGGCTGTGAATTATTATGTGCCTGTTGCCAATTTGTGATTGGCGTACCTTTCAAAATACCAGATAAAGCTACAGAAAGCATTAATCCACCGGTAGCAGCCGCAATTAAAGTAATATTATCGTTCACAAAACTCTCTCAGATTGTCAGTTGTTGGTTGTCAATTGTTAGTTGTCAGTTGTTATTTTTTGCCAATGACCAATGGCCAATGACTAACGACTATTTTCTCTTCTCAGACGAGGATTGACAAATTCATTCAACCCCTCACCAAGTAGTGATAACCCTACCACTAAAGTTGTCATTGCTAAACCAGGAAATAAGGTAGTCCACCAAATGCCTGTAGGTAGAGCTTCTAAAGCCTGTTTTAAATCATATCCCCATTCCGGTACTTCTTCGGGTAATCCTAACCCTAAAAATCCTAAACCACCTAAAACTAATATGGCATCTGCGGCGTTGAGGGTAAAGAGGACAGGGACGCTTTGAATAACATTGAAAAATAGATATCGTGATAAAACAACCCAGGTAGAAGCGCCCATTGCTTGTGCAGCTTCGATGTACACTTCAGTTTTGACGCTAACGGTGTGGTTACGGACAACGCGATAATATTGGGGAATGTAGGCTATACTAATGGCGATCGCAGCATTTAAGATACCCCTGCCCACGACAAAAGCCAATGTTACTGACAGTAACAATCCTGGCAGTGTATAAATGCTATCCATAAGGAACAATAGAGCTTTATCTAATTTCCCTCCCAAATAACCGCTAACCATTCCCAACGGCACACCAATGATCATACTCAAAGATGTTGCTAAAGTTACAACTTGCAACGCCGCTTGCACACCAAACACACTGCGAGAGAAGACATCATAACCTAAACGACTTGTGCCAAACCAATGTTTAGCCGAAGGTGCTTCATGAATAGGGTTAGAAAGAAATTCCTTCGGGTTTTGCAACCACCCCCAACTTTGGAAAACAGGGGCAAAAAAGGCTAAAAAGATGAAAAATAGAGTCATACCTAACCCAATCTGCATTAATCGCTGGGAGAGGGTAGGATTTTTAGGAAATTTCCAAAAATTCGGTAATTGCTTTTTTGTAATTGTCATAAGACCTCGCGGTGAGTGGGAAACTCAGTCACTTTAGTGCTGAGAGGGAAGCGACACGGGCGGTTTTAACCGCTGTGACAATTAGACCTGTTGATCGTCGAATTAATTTAACTTTTTTAACAGTGCATTGTCCTAATCTTTTCCAATTAGCATCACTAACAGAGACTTGTTTTTCAGTGTCTCCACTAACCCAACCAAGGAATGTTTTATTGCCCTGGCTTGCTTTTACAAAGTCACCTTTTCTAAATCCATGACGGGTTGTAGATCCGCCATATTTCCGACGATCACCACCTTGGCTAAAATTCATTAAATGTAATTGTCTGCGACTAATTGGTGGGCGACGCACAATAGTGAATTGGGATTCAGTGACATCTACGCCTCCTACCCAAGATGCACCATGATTTTTAGCTCCTTCCCATGTCTGGTATTTAACAAATTCAGAGCAAGCTAACGTTACTGCATCAACAGCGTGCGTTTCTGGTATTTGCAAAGATTTATCGGATTTTTCTTTATGCAATCCCAGATGCTTACGAAGGTTTGATGTTTCCCAGCCCTTCTTCAAAACGACATTTGTAAGTTTTGATAGTCGGCTAATTTGGTATCTTTGACCAACCATAACGGGACTAAAGCCTTTATTACCGCGTGCTTCAACCTCTTCAATAACAATAGTTTTAATTGGATAAAGTTGGAGGAGTAAACTAATTACTCTATATTCTAAATCTTTGTTTGCCCTAATACTTGGAGGCAATTTTGAGCCACGACGATTATCAAGTCTTGCTTGGCGATGATTACGGACATTGAAAGACAGTTTCCTATTGATTCGCCTTCCGCGCCTATTAAGTCGCATCATTGATCGTTGCTCCATCCGGTCTTTGACTGTTTTGAATGGCAAAACTAAATGTAGCATCTGCAAGGTGAACTTTTTGGATTGAACCGCTATACCTGAAAAAAGTTTACCAGGATCTAAACCAATAACTATTTCTTGCGTTTCGGTATTACTTGGTTCGGCTAATAACTGGACATAGAAAATGCCAAGTTTGTCGAATTTGCCGATTGCTTTACCATCTTTGATCCATCGTCTTGCTCGACTTGGTTTAGTTGGCATTAATGGCGTATTGTCTACTGAAATTACGGGTACTCGCATAAAGAGATAATCCTTCGAGTAAAGTTTAATGTCCCTTCGCTCAACGCAATCAAGATGTCTTGGCTTTAACCAACGCTATTACAAGATAGCTTGAAGATAATCCAGACTAGGGAAGTATCTGGAAGTTCGTACCAAATTACGTCTCAATGAGCTAGTCAAACACGTAAGTCTTGATTTCTTACAAGCTCAGTCCCTTTAGGGCTGAGTTATTGACCTAAACACCGGCTTTAAAAATTTGATTAGCAGTTAAATTTAACTCTGGCCAACTTGGTGATATTATCAGGTCATTATCTCTAAACTGACTAACTTGATATTCTTCATCTATTAGGTGATAAATAGAAATAGTTGGTTGTTTGGGATTGCCAATAAATGCTCTACCACCTAAAGCAGCATAATCAACAATCCAATATTCAACAATCCCCATTTGTTCATAATCAGCCAGTTTTTTGTGGTAATCATCACGCCAATTTGTACTGACAATTTCCACAACAAGAGGAACAGAGGCTGATTCACTAATAGTAGACTGTTTTTTCCACAAAGGTTCATTGACGAGATTAGACCGATTTAACAGTATTATGTCTGGTAAGTATGCTGATTTGCTATTTGCTGATTTGATTAAAGCTGTTTTGGGGATGAAATAAGGAAGTTTTAGCCGACTAAACTCTAATGTAATTTGTGTAGCTAAAAATCCTACAATTTCTTCATGATCTCCTCCGGGTGGTGTCATTTCTAAAATTACTCCATCATGTAATTCATAGCGGACTCCTGTATTTGGATACCACTCTGTAAACTCTTCAAAGCTGACTAATTTAGTTTGAGGTAAAGCTTGAATCATAATTTACCCGCCTATAAAATTGTAGAGTGAGTTAGCTATGTTTAACCGTAAGAGTACCGTGATATATGGCTTTTGACCTAATTTTTATACTCCATTCAAGTGGATCACACTATATCATATTTGCAGCCCATGATTATATCAAAAAAGTAACGCAAGTGCATTGGTTGGGTAAGAATAGCCCAACTGAGACAAAACCAATACAGGAAATGGGGTCTGTCTGTCCATTCCCAAACTACAATAAAAATATATATCCGAATATTTTGATTAATTTGCTCTATGTCAGTTTTAGCAGCGATCGCAGTCTTGGCTATTTTGATCTTAGTACATGAGTTGGGACATTTCATAGCCGCCCGTTCTCAAGGCATTTATGCAAACCGCTTCTCCCTGGGTTTTGGTCCGATTCTTTTAAAGTACCAAGGATCAGAAACAGAATACACTATCCGTGCCTTTCCCTTGGGTGGCTTTGTCGGCTTTCCCGACGATGATCCAGATAGCGAAATTCCCCCCAATGACCCGAATTTGCTGCGTAACCGCCCAGTTTTAGACCGTGCGATAGTTATTAGTGCCGGTGTCATCGCCAATTTAATCTTTGCGTATTTAATGTTGGCTTTGCAACTGGGCATCGTTGGTATACCTCAAGAATTTCAGTATCAACCAGGTGTAATTGTCAAACCTGTAAACGAACAATCCGTCGCTTACCAAGCAGGGATTCGGGAAGGAGACATTATTATCGCTGTGAATGGTCAAGAAATTCCACTAGGTAAAGATGCAACCACATTATTAACCAAGGAAATCCAAACCCACCCTAATCAAGAAATTGACCTCAAAATTCAACACGAAACCCAACAAACCAACCTGAAACTAACACCTAAACAAGGTGCTGATGGTAAAGGTGTGGTAGGAATTGAATTAGGTCCTAATGGTAAAGCAGTTTATCGTCGTCCTGAAAATATTGTCGAGATTATCAAAGTTGCTGCTAATCGCTTCCAGCAGTTAGTTGTGGGAACATTTCAAGGTTTTGGGCAGTTAATTACTAATTTTGGGCAAACGGTAGGACAAGTTTCTGGACCCGTGAAAATCGTCCAAATTGGCGCACAATTAGCAGCTAGTGATAGCACAAACTTATTTTCTTTTGCGGCAATTATTAGTATTAACCTGGCAATTATTAATATTTTGCCTCTTCCCGCTTTAGATGGTGGACAATTAGCATTTTTACTGATTGAAGGATTATTTGGTAAGCCTTTACCTAACAAAATTCAAGAAAGTGTGATGCAAACTGGCTTAGTGTTACTTTTAGGATTAGGTATTTTCCTAATTGTCAAAGAAACAACCCAATTAACATCCCAGCTAGAATGGGTACAAAAATTGTTTCAAAAATTGTAACTCCAGTTATTCTCAATAGGAATTGTAGGGGTTTAGCAAAAGCTAATTGGTGTCAACTTAACGTAAAACCCATAGCCCACCTGGGAATGAATTCCCAGTCTAATAGAAAAAGTTGTCTTTTGATGACTAAACATTAGGAAAATTTATTAGTCCGTTTTAACGGACTTGAGCTATAAGACAGGGAATTTATTCCCTGACGGGTGTGGAAGCCAAACAAATAAGCTATCTGTAGCCTAAGTTGACACCTATGAAGCTCTTGTTTTACCTCTACTACACCAAAATAATAATCCTAAATTTAAAATTGCTGATGTGACTCGCAAATCATTAACCAAAAAACAACGGGCTTTAGAAATTCTTTCCCGTATCCAGCATCTTTATCCAGATGCAACTTGCTCCCTAGATTATGCTACTCCTGTACAATTATTAGTAGCAACTATTCTTTCCGCTCAATGTACAGATGAAAGGGTAAACAAAGTCACGCCAGGATTATTTAGCAAATTTCCTGACGCGGAAAGTTTAGCAAATGCAGATTTAACAGAGTTAGAAGAATTGGTACGTTCGACGGGTTTTTATCGCAATAAAGCCAAGAATATTCAAGGCGCTTGTCGAATGATTGTTGAGGATTTTAACTCTGTTGTTCCCAACAAAATGGAAGACTTATTAAAGCTTCCAGGGGTAGCCCGAAAAACTGCAAATGTGGTTTTAGCTCATGCTTATGGTATTAATGCTGGAGTAACTGTAGATACTCACGTAAAGCGTTTAAGTCAGCGGTTGGGATTGACAAAAAATACCGAACCTGTGGGAATTGAAAAGGATTTAATGAAGTTATTACCCCAACCAGATTGGGAAAATTGGTCAATTAGATTAATTTATCATGGTCGGGCTGTCTGTAAAGCCCGTTCTCCTAGTTGTGATATTTGTAAGTTGCTTGACTTATGTGATATGAATTTATCTGACACAAAGTCACAAAAAACAAAGTAACTCATTCATAATCTAAATGAGTTATTGCAATCCTACAGGACTTACGCAACTGGCACATTGGTAGAGTGCGTCAGACTGCATAAATCCTGCCAATAAACAGATTATTGATATCTGACGTGGTTGGTGAGCTTGCCGAACCGCACCCTACAACAGATTTTTAGTGTGACTGAGGTAATTAATAAAGATGCTATTTTTGATTATTACAATTCATCAAAATAATAAGTTACGACTCCAGAAATGGGGTCATTACCAATTCTGATATGATTTGATTTCAGCATTTCTTGGAGTGTAGCTTCGACTTCTGCAAAACTCATTCCTGTAGCCTTAACACCTTGAGTTACAGTTAAACTACCACCCTTAGCTTCTGCGGCTTCTATTAGTTTAACAATCATTGGTTTCTCCGCTGGTTTGTGAACTTGGGAAATAAATATCCGTTCATTCATGGGTACGCCTAAAGGTGATAAACCTGCTTTTAGTAGTAATTTCTGCTCATATTCGTCCACCATATTAGGTATGATTAATAAATCATAGATTTGTCCCAAGTAAAAGAACCCACAGGTAAAGAACCATAATAAACCAGTAGCCGTTTTACCATTATATAAGCGATGTAAACCACCTATTCCCAAAAAACCAGCCCCACACAAGATGTAAGAGACAAGAAGACGGTCTTTATGTTCAGTATTTTTTATAGTCATCTTATTTATGTCCATTAGGATTTACTGGTTTAAAAACCCACACTGCAATTAACTACCCTTGGTTAGTCTTCGATTCCCCAATTAACCATTATATTTATTTATCACCATGATTTCCCTTTCTCCTGAACTGCAAGCTAGACTTTCGACACCCCTAAAAATTGGCTCATTTGAGGTTAAAAGCCGGGTTTTACAGTCTCCTCTATCGGGAGTGACAGATATGGTATTTCGGCGTTTAGTGCGTCGTTATGCCCCAGAATCTATGCTGTATACAGAAATGGTAAATGCGACAGGCTTACATTATGTTCAGCAATTACCAATAATTATGGAAGTAGATCCTAACGAACGTCCAATTAGTATTCAATTATTTGATTGTCGTCCCGATTTTTTAGCAGAAGCAGCCATAAAAGCGGTTGCTGAAGGTGCGGATACTGTTGATATTAATATGGGTTGTCCTGTGAATAAAATTACTAAAAATGGTGGTGGTTCTTCCTTATTACGTCAACCAGAAATCGCGGAAGCAATTGTGCGGGAAGTTGTCAAAGCGGTAGATGTGCCTGTAACTGTAAAAACCCGCATTGGTTGGAATGATCAGGAAATTACTATTCTTGATTTTGCGAAAAGAATGGAGGACGCGGGAGCAAAAATGATTACTGTGCATGGACGCACTCGCGCTCAAGGTTATAATGGTAATGCGCGGTGGGAATGGATCAAAAAAGTCAAGGATATTTTATCAATTCCTGTAATTGGGAATGGGGATATTTTTTCTGTGGAAGCTGCGGTCAAATGTTTAGAACAAACTGGTGCAGATGGAGTAATGTGTTCTCGCGGAACTTTAGGTTATCCGTTTTTAGTTGGTGAGGTTGATCATTTCTTAAAAACTGGAGAATTATTACCACCACCTAACCCAATTCAACGTTTAGAATGTGCCAGAGAACATCTTTTTGCTTTATGGGAATACAAAGGAGATAGGGGGGTACGTCAAGCTCGTAAACACATGACTTGGTATGCTAAAGGCTTTATGGGTGCGGCTGATTTACGGGGTAAATTAAGTTTAATGGAAACTGTGCAACAAGGTTTAGATTTGATTGATGGTGCAATAGAAAGATTAGCTCAAGGTTATGAAATTGAGGAAGAAGTACCAGCTATTATTGCACTTTAGTATTGATTTGTAGGTTGGGTTAAGCGATAGCGCAACCCAAGAAATGTATTAAGTTTCATCCTATTACAACCTAACCTACAAAAAATAGCAAAGGTAATGAAGTTTCATTTATTAGGACTCATATATCCTTCTGATTTCAATTTTTCTAAGACTCTTTCGGCTGCTTGTCTCCCATATTTGATACCAATTGTTGTAGATTCTTGGGAGATTTGGGGAATTACAGATAATGTTTTCTTCCCTAATGGTGTTTCATAAAATGTGATAATGCCTTTTATTTCTTCATTGGTGAAATATTTGCTGTAAATAGGAATGTATTCATCTACCATTTCTTCTGGTTTGATTTCATCTATAAAAGCATCCCAAAATTTTGCAGGTACTTGGGGATATTCAGATTTGAAACTATTTATTAATTGAGTAATTATTTTTCGGGAAAGATTTTTTGAACCAGTTATATCTAATAACTTTTTGATGTTATTGATTTTTTCTGGATCTTCAATTTTGTTAGTGGGTACGGTAGGACTATTTGGAGTTTGAGCAAAAGCTGGTAAATTTATAGTCGTGAGTAAGGAAAGTGAAGCTGCGAAAACCAAAGTTTTGATCTGCATTGCTGGAAAACCTATTTTTTCTCATTTTTGCTGATAATAGGTTAACACAAGCTAAGTGCGATCGCTAATTCCTCAAACTCCCATTTTTCATAACAAACCTCGATAACGAATAAAAATCAAAACCACCGCCCAAGAACCTAATGCTACTTTAACAGCAACTAGGATATTTAATATCGGAAGAATTCCACCACTAAATAACGCCCCTAATTCCCCATGTGGTAACTCAAATCCCGACAAAGTTATCACTGCTAAAACAATGAAAACCAATACCGAAATCTTTTCCCAAATAGCAGCGTGCCAATGTTGGTAAATATCCTGCATCCATTGGTATGATGAGGTAATTGCTATTAGTCCGATTGCTGTTCCTCCAGCGACTCCAGCAGCAAAACCACCTCCCGGACTCAAATGTCCTCTAATTGCTAATTCAATGCCCACTAATGCCGCAATTGTCGCCCCTAAACGAGCTAATATTATTGATGGTTGATCTTTAAATTGATAGATGCTACAAGATGGTTTTTCATTAGCTAATAAAAAATTAGCTCCGAGAATGGCAATAGTAAAAACAATAACTTCAAAAATTGTATCATATAGCCGATTTCTGAAAATAATTCCTGAGACTGCATTGGGAACTCCACTTTCTTTCACCACTGTTTCCACAATAGAAATATCTAGTGAATTTGGTTCGGAATTAGGCATGATCAGCATTTTCACAAATAAAGCTATTCCGGCTAAAATGTAAACTAATTTCATAAAGTTTGCTTCCCTGAATCCATAACATTGAAATATTTTAAAGTGGTTTTTGGTGATGAAAGTTCACTTTCTACGATGTTGTAAATGCGTTGCACTCTAATCACAGTTTGATATGTTTCTTCTGTTTCTACAACTTCTGCTAATGGCGTACAGGTAGCATGAATTTCCTTTTCTATTAATGCCTGTTGTAAAGTTTCTGTAGTGGTGTAAGGTACGAGTTCTAGGCGCATATAATGTTTGTTAAAAATGCTGCGGAAGTCGTTTATCAGTTGTTGAAAATTGCTATCCTGATTTTTTTCTATTGACTGATGTTCCATGACACCAAGACGTAATACTAAGGATGAACGAACTGCAATCGCATACAAAGTAATTGATAACATCGTTCCCATTAATGCTTCTGTTAAAGCCACATCTGCTGCACCTAAAACTGCATCTACCATTGCTGCAACTGCACCGAGTACCCCACGAAGTATTAAGGCATGATAGGGGTTAGTTTGAGTTACTAACATCCCCGCAGTTAAGGGTAATAAAGCAATAATTAAATAGAGATAAGTATCATTCATCGTTTGCCTCTTCTGTTGAACAGTGTGCTAATACATAACCCAGCATAGTATTCCAAATTGCTAAGGAAATAATGCCAAGAACAAGTAATGGCCATTCATTGGGTATTTTCAGTAATAGTCCGACAATAATCATCATTGAACCTAAAGTATCCGCAACAGAAAGTCCATGTAATTTGAATAATACTGATCTGTTGCTGACTAAATGAGAAGTTCCCCAAAACCAGAAAAATATACCAATACCTATGCAGGTATAACTAAGAAAGTTGATCATACTTCACCTAATCTTCTGAGGATATGTGCTAATAACATTAATCCGGCATTTCCTACTGTTAAAATAATCGCTGCAACTACACCAATCATCCAATCATCGCGCAAAACGGAAACTACGAGAATCATGATAGCCACTTTACTAGAAATGCTGCCAAATGCTAACATCAACTGCCAAGTATCATCTGTTTTCCAGGCTTCATAGATGGGAATTAGTAAAGCCAAAATCATTGCTATTAAGACTATTTCTAAGTTCATGCTTGTTTTTTCCTGGGTTTAATATGGTGAACTTCATACCATCCTTCTTCGTGGTATTTCAAAACTATAGTTTTGGGGGTAAAGGTAATCAGAAATATATCAATGAAAACCAATAACGGTGATCTGTTGAGTTTGACTTTTTCCATGATAATTTCTTCTTGTTTATGGGGGCGGAAGATAATTTCAAATGCCTCCATAAAAGCTACCGGAATAGCAACAAAGATTTTAATTATTACCTTTAACCAAGATTTTAATTTTTCTGGTGAGGACTTACCACGTGGTAAAAGAAGAGCGATAATTACGCCAATGATAATATTTGTTAAACTCATATTAGCAGTGAGTAATAACCAAATTGTTAGTCTTAATATGAGATGTCCAATCATGGTAAAGCCATCCAAAACAGTAAGATTAAAGTTAGACTCATAACACCAACTAAATGCTCAAATTCCTCAAATACACGAGGCAGAGATATTGATAACTTTTTGAAAATTAAATGATATCCTAACCACCCCGCAGCGATAGTTAAAAGTGCTTTTGTAATATTGGTGATTTCATAAGCTGGAAGATAGATAACATTTGCCACAAATAATCCAGCAATCAAAAATATTACTGATATCCAAAAACCTGGTTTGATTTTCTGTTCTTCTGCTGTTGTATGGGGGAGAAAAATGAATTTAGCAAAGGAGATTACTGTACCAACTGCGGCAATATTCATCAGGATAAATTGCCAAGATTCTAAATTTTTAGTCGTTAATACTTTTGCCTCAAAACCTGATAACAAAGGTAAACCGGAAATTGATAAACTAGCGATCGCTAAGGCTATCCAAATTGTTGTATGAATGGGTTTATTTTGCAGTTCTTTAAAGTTGCGACTGGGTAAAGAACCAGCAATCAAAAATAAAGACGATTTGACTAATCCATGAGTGAGGGCATACAATCCACCTACAGCCGGTGCAGCGAGAATCCAGCCTAACTGGGAAATAGTGCTAAATGCTAACAGGCGCTTGGTATCTTTTTCAAAGACAGCATAGGATACACCCATTAAAGCTGTTCCCACACCAAAAATTCTGACTATGGTATCAATTTCTTCGGAAACAAATGCACAACGCAATAAAGGCAAAACACTGGCTTTAACGACAATTCCTGACATCAATGCGGAAACTGGTGTTTCTGATTCAGAATGAGTTAAAGGTAGCCATAAACCGGAGACAAAAATCCCCGCTTTGATTAATAATCCCAGAAAAATTAATGCTAGTGCTTCTGGTGGTGATCCCTTTAAACCGGCAAAACTAAAGGAATGATGTGTCTGATAAACCAGCACTGCACCAACCAGATAAAACAACATGGCAGTATTGCTAATAAACAGATACCGTAAGCCTACCCAAATTGAGCGATCGCTACGAGAATAAGCAATCAATAAAAAAGCCGCAATACCGCTTACTTCTAACGCCACATATAGACTAATGAAATCGGCACAGACAAAGGCAGCATTCAGGCTACCATGCACAATAATCATCTGGGCATAGAAAAAAGCCGTTTTATCACTACGCCAGCAGTAGAGGGCAACAGCAGCCGTTACCAGGGCATTTGTTATAATAAAGTAACTGCTTAACTGATCGGCTATTAAAGTGATACCGAAACTATCCAGTAAATTTAGGGTAATGGGTGATGGTTCGAGAAATAGCTGTAACCCATAAGCAGCGGAAGCAATAGTCCCCCATAGTGTCAAATGCCGGTTAAGTTTGGGGACTAGAAAAATCATGAACCCTAGAAAAAATGGGGTAGCAATCCAACTCAGCGTAATGGTATTCATGGTGTATTATTTTTCTCAATCTCGTTACTTTCCAATGTGGGATTATCCCGTGCTAATTTCATTACACCAACCAGCATCAAAGCCTGTATCGAAAACCCAATCACTATCGCTGTTAATATGACTGCTTGGGGAACAGGATCAGCATAAGCAATATTTTCCACGTCGGAAATAATGGGAGTAAATAAGCCATTTTGTGATGCAATTAGTACATAAAAGGCAATCACACCTGTACTCATCACATCCATTGAGACAATTTTCATCACTAAGTTTTTTTTGAGGATGATGCCAAAAAAACCACACAGTATTGTTATCAGTACGCACGCTTCTAACACGGGAATTATTTAATTTTATGATAAAGTGCTAACTATATATAAGCACGAATTTTTAGTGCTAGAGTAATTTCATAACTAGAATATTCTTATGATTATTATAATTATACTCAATGATTTATGTTTTCACAACTTTTAAAGTTTGCAAACTTTCATTTGCACAACCAGTGATAAAACCACCCATATTTTGAATTTCTTGCAAATATTCTAAAGCTGATTTTGTAATGAGTTCTCCAGGCATTAATACAGGAATTCCTGGAGGGTAAGGGCAAATAATTTCCGCACAAATCCGGTTTTGAGTTTTCTCACAAAGTACAGTTTCACTATCAGCAAAAAAAGCCTCACGGGGAGAAATAGCTATCATATTACTTGTATGATATTTTTTAGGTTTACACCATAAATTTTGAATTTTTAATGGATTAATATGAGTAAGATTATTTAAAGATTTAATTAAGTTTTGAATATCTGTATCGGTATTTCCTAAGCTAATAATAAATGTGAGATTTTGCCAAGATGAAAATTCTGGAGTGACATTAAATTTTTCATCTAATATTTCTTCGGATTCAAAGCCAGTAAATCCTAATTTACTAACGTTAACTGTTAATCTCGTTTTATCTAAATCTATAAATCCTGGTGATTTTTCTTTTTTAGCAAGAGGAGTAGATAAACCGGAAATTTGATTAATTTCTATTCTTGCTGCTTGCGCTAATTGCAAAGTTTGAGACATCAGCTTTTCTCCCTGTATTGCCATTTGCTGACGTGCAGCATCTAGAGAAGCTAAAAGAATAAAACTAGGACTTGTAGATTGAACTAATTGTAAAGCTTTATTAACTCTATCAATATCAATTCTTTTACCTTGAATATGTAACATTGATGCCTGTGTCATTGCCCCCAATGTTTTATGAATTGATTGGACAGTTAAATCTGCACCTGCGCTTAAAGCTGACGTGGGTAATTCTGGGTGAAAATGGAAATGTGCGCCATGTGCTTCGTCTACAATTAAAGGAATATTATATTGGTGAGTAAGGTTTACAAATGCTGGCAAATCTCCACAAACACCATTATAAGTAGGATAAACTATCAGCACTGCTTTTGTATCTGGATGTTTTGCTAATGCTGCTTTTAATGCTGCTGGTGTAATGCTATATGCAATATCTAAATCTGAGTTGTATGCAGGATTTATAAAAATAGGAATTGCACCGGAAAGAATTAACCCAGAAATAACTGAAGAATGGACATTTCTAGGCAGAATAATTTTATCTCCTGTTCTACAAGTAGCGAGAATAGCAGCTTCAATTCCGCAGGTAGAACCATTTACTAAAAACCATGTTTTTTCAGCCCCAAAAGCCTCCGCTGCGAGTTCTTGGGCTGCAAGAATTACGCTTTGAGGTGTGAATAAATTATCTAATTCTGCTAATTCTGTTAAGTCAGCACGGAAGGCATCTTTACCTATTAAATCTGTTAAAACTGGGGAAATGCCCGCACCGCGTTTATGTCCTGGGGTGTAAAAGGGTGCGTGAGGACGGGTTGTACAGGCTTTTAAGGCATCTATGAGGGGGGTTTGGTTTTGATTGAGCATTTTTGGCGGAAAACTGTTGAATTTAAAACCTTGAATAATACCCTAAATTCTACAGCTTATCTCTCGCAGGTGGGACAATACCCAACTTATTTAATCCTGAATCAATATTTCTCAATAACTTAAAATCATCCTCCGGTAAAGGATAATTACTACTAAATAAACTACATTTTTCCAAAAACGTAAATGCTTGACGAAATTGCTGCGGTTCCGCTTTAGTTGGGGCATCAAAATGACAGGGAATAATCCCTTGAAAATCCCAACTAGCAACTTTATTAGCCCAATTTATAGTTTCCTGTGGTGCGCGATTTAAAATCAAACTTTGTAAAATTGGGGCAACAAATATTCGCCCATTTCCTTGCAAAATATTAAATGATTCTTGCCAATTTTCTTGCCATTGGAAGGGGAAAAACCCAAAATAGGCTTTGCGCGAACGTTCTGGGGCTGTTTGGGCATCATGCCATACTTCACCCCATGTGGGTACTTCTAACACACTGGGACTAAAATACAAGGAAAATAATGTGATTCGCTGCCATCCTTTACGGCGATTTGCGGAGGTATCGGCAACGATATCAAAGGCTTTATCCTTGGCGTGGTACAGTAGGGGATAGGGGTCAAGTTGAACAATTGCTGGTGGCTCTGCTGGTACTGAAACTATGGTATCTGTAATTAAGAGAGTGTGCGATCGCTTGTGGAAAAAAGCCACCTCTGCAAACTTACCCAACCCCAAATCAAGCGGTCCGAGGATTGCATAATCAAAATCCTCAGCAAAAGGAGCTTCCTGACTATTTTCGGGCAGTATGCGAGTTCGTTTACCAGGTAAACCCAACCAACTCAAAGGCAAATTTACGGGAAAACTCCATTGTCCGGGAGCAACAAAAACCTGTGCAGTGGGAAAGCGTCGCGCAAAAGGGCCAACAAAAACCTTATGTTCTATTCCTGATATCGTAGGCAAAATAATATACTTAATCTCACCATATTTTGTCACCAACTCATTCAGTAAGCGAACACATTCTCCAGTAGGTGCGACAGGTGCATAAACCAGCAAACCGCCTCTTTCCAGTTTAACTACAGTCATGCGAATTGGCACAACTACATAGAAAATTCCTTGTAATTGATCAAAAGTCCAGATGGTATCTTTGACAACTTCTTTACGAAGAGTGCGTCGTTTACCATAAGGATAAATTGGCACAACAGGCCAAAACTGCCATGAAAAATCCTGGGGATGAATTTGTTCTATGTCTTCACTTTCCACCACTTTGCGAACCTCTCTCAATTCCCAATACTCAGATTTTTGTTTGCTTTTCTAAATTTGGAGTTTAGCAAATTATGGGGGTAATCAGCATAAGATTATTGATTTATTCAAGAAATTGGGTTTCTCAGCATGAAAGATTTTATGGATTAGACGATAGTTTGGTAAAAAGGCAATTCAGCATTGTGATGACAGAAGCAAAAGGTTATACAAAAACCTGCTAAAATAATATTCTCAAGATTTTCGCTAATAGATTTGATGATGTTCCAGAATTGATAAGTGATTCCATTATAAAAATTGATGATATGACGATTCTAGAAAATCTCCTGTTAGCCAATATTAGTGTTAATTCATCGGCTTAACTAAACTTAATATTACTAGGCGATCGCCTATCTCTAAAATCAAATATCATCAGGATAGATACCTAATGCTCTTAAATAAACCACTAACTTCTCCTATTACCACTCACAATTTAATAGTATCCGGTTTTCATGCCCTATCAGATCCCATTAGAATCAGTGTTATAGAACTTCTGCGTCAGCGTGAACTATGTGTATGTGACTTATGTGATGCGTTAGAAATAAATCAGTCAAAACTTTCTTTTCATCTCAAAACTCTCAAAGAAGCAAGTTTAGTAAATTCCCGTCAAGAAGGACGCTGGATTTATTACAGCTTGAATATTTCCCAATTTCAGATTTTAGAAACATATCTAGCAGAATTTCACATCAATTTTGGACTTTTATCCCCTCGTTCCTGTGGTGAATAAGTATGAGATGAATTTGGACTATTTCCTGGGCGCAGACCTAAATTCTGGGCGCAGGCCCTGCGCCCCTACGTTCATAAAATAAAGCCCCGCAACCTTGGAAGATTACAGGGATTCATTTTTTAATTTGGTGGCGGGAAGTGGATTTGAACCACTGACCTTCGGGTTATGAGCCCGACGAGCTACCAGGCTGCTCTATCCCGCGTCGCCTTCGTCGCGTTTCTCTCGACTCCTTTAATATAGCGCGAAGTCAAAAGTTTGTCAACTACAAAAGCGATAATTCTCCAATTACTTCCAAACGCTTGTATTTCCCCAGGTTCATAAATTTTTCAGACAGGCTTTGGGCAACGCTGGGACTAATCCAACCCATTTGTTGGAGGATGTGAATAGCTACGGCATATTTAGCGCGTTTTGAGCCATCAATGACTTTAATAGCTAATCCCATGCCTTCACCAAGTCTGCCTATACACTGTACTCCTTCTGCCCCAGATTTACTAACCAGTTCACCAGGAGTTAGACGCATCAATTCTGTATCAAATTCTCCTTCACCTGCTACCATTGTAGGGTGATGGTTCATGGCGCGGACAATTCGTTCCATGTCTACGCTATTACTAGAAGATAAGACAGCATATAAAGATGCCATTTGACTGAGTTGCAAGAGATAGGTGGGTGCGCCGCAGTCATCATGGGCGGTGAGAAATTCTTCCGCTGGCATTCGCAACAATTCGGCTATTTTGGTGATAATTAACTGTTGGACTGGGTGTTTACGATCCAAGTAGTTAGTTAATGGCCAATGGCGTTGCTGACAAACAGCTAACATTCCTGCGTGTTTACCAGAGCAGTTATATTCTAGAGAACTACGCTTATCTTTAGGGATTGGGCAATGCAGGGAATTGATATCAATGTCTGCCCGCCACAGAATGTTAAATACCTGTCTCACCTGTTCCATGCTGCCTTTGTGGGAACTGGTGATGATTGCTAGGTCTCGATCGCTCAAACTATAACGTTCCATTGTGCCTGTGCTGGTGACAGCCAGGGCTTGAAATGGTTTGAGGGCAGAACGGACAAATGCGGCGGTTTCAGCGTTACCAGCAACGGAAAGTACCCGTCCCCGGTCATCACTAACTACAGCCTGGACTATATGCCGAGATTCGATAATACCTTCACGCAGTAACCGGACTTCCAGTGCTGCGGCTTGAGTTCGTTTTCCCATTGTCATGGGTTTATATCTATTTTGTGAATTGTCAGTGGTCAGTTGTCAGTGGTCAGTTGTCAGTTGTCAGTTGTCGGTTGTTAGTTGTTTTACTAATGACTAATGACTAATGACTAATTACAAGAAATACCAAACTATAGTACCAATAAGATACATGAGAGCCAGGGCGGCAAAGGTAATTTGCAAGCGTTGGAAAATGGGTTTGATTTCGTAGGTAACAATTAGGCGATCGCGGTTCATGACTTCTGGAGGTTTTGTCCAGGTTTGTCCGTCATACCAACCAGATTCTTCATAAAATACGGTGGGACTGTAAAGGCGATCGCGTACATAGAACCAACCTAAATATAACCGTACCAATACTAGCACTACAGTTACACTAGCAGCACCAGATCCACAAAGCAGAAAATTAAACATCTGCTTTTGGGGTGGAAAACTGGCTGCGGCCACAGGTCCGGCGATTAACCAAGACCAAGCCCAAATCCAAAACATTTTTTTGGTGTAGTTACCCCAACTTAGGGTACTATCTCGAAATAGCCAAGCATTTTTTAGCTCTTCGTACTCATTCAGCGGTTGTTGTTCCGTCGGAACTGGGCAATTCTCTAGAGAGGATCGCATCATATTGGTTAACCCCCAACATTTTCGGAGTTTGGTATGGGAATACGTTCCGCGTGTCCCCAGAACGCTTCTAAATTATAAAACTCCCGTTCCCTTGGCATCATGATATGGACGATAACATCACCATAATCTTGGAGTACCCAAGTTCCCTCGGCTTTGCCTTCGGTTCTGAGGGGTCGTCGTTGCCAGTCAATTTCCACTTGTCCAGCAATTGCGTCAGCGATCGCTCTCACTTGTACCTTAGAGTAACCAGTCATCATCACAAAGTAATCGGACAGGTAAGAAATTTCTGCCACATCAAGCAGGATAATTTCCACAGCTTTGCGGTCTAAAGCCGCCTCAGCAATGGTTAAAGCTAAATTTTTGCTTGTGGCTTCTGTGTCAGTTTTAGGTCTGCTCAAAGCGTTCTTTGTCAATGGGAAATTCCCTCTTAAAGATTCAGTCATTCAACCTCATGTATTTTTTTATGGAAGCAAATACTCATTCAACTCGCTTACAAATATTCTGAACCGCAATTGTATGAATAGGTTTTCTCTAAATAGTAACATATCCTACAGTGGATTACAAAAAAAAGGAACAGGGAACAGATAAGAAAGTAAAGTTTCACCAGTTTAGAGATTCCGTCAAAAAAAAGATGTTTTCACAAAATGCGTAGCCCGAAAAAAACAGTATCATTATTCCCATTTTATGTTTTTATAACATGAGTTTTTCCCCGTTCCCTTGCATAAAAATAAGCCCAAGCCTATTGATGACTTGGGTAAATTGCATAGATAAATTTGTAAATTTAGTTTAGGAGTAGATAATTTAAACAGCCCCACTGTTTTTATTAAACAAAATGGCGATGGTTTTGAAAATTAACTTTAAATCGTAAACTAAAGTCCAATTTTGCTGATACTGTAAATCTAACCGAATCACATCTTCAAAACTCCGCACTTTAGAGCGACCGTTAACTTGCCATTCCCCAGTCATGCCCGGTTTAACGTCCAAACGTTGCCATTCTGGGACTTCGTAGCGTTCTACTTCATCGGGAGTTGGTGGTCGAGTCCCGACTAAACTCATTTCTCCTTTGAGAACATTCCAAAATTGAGGTAGTTCATCAAGACTGGTACGGCGTAAAAATTTACCTACTTTAGTAATTCGGGGATCATTGTCATTTTTAAAGAAAGCACCTTCGGCTTGGTTTTTGATTTGGGATTTTCTGGCTTCGGCATCTACACACATAGAGCGAAATTTCCAAATTGCAAACCGCTTACCCATCCAGCCACAACGGGTTTGCTGAAATAAAATCGGACCGGGATCATCAATTTGAATGGCGATCGCTATGGGAATAAATAAAATAGATGTAATGACTAATCCCACCAATGATCCCACAATATCAATGGCTCGTTTCATCCAAGATGCTACAGAGTGATGAGTTTGGGGAAGTGGATCTATTTTGCGAGTATTATTTTTTCCGGCATCTGTTACATTATCCGTTGCTATTAATGTGAGGTTGTGAAGAGATTCAATAGGAAACACCTGATCTAGTCCCGTCAGATTTAAAACGGCCATGACTTGGGGTGTCACATGACGCAATGTGACTTTAATTCCCAATTCTCTCGAATTTTTAAAGTTACTGACTAAAGAACCTAAACCACTACTGTCCATAAAAGTAGTATTTTGAAAATCAATGAAAATTTGCCCAGGTGGTACATCCGCTTGAATTAAGTTTTGGCACGTTTGTTTAAAATTGACAGCTTCAAGTACAGTTAACCTCACTGGAACTTGCAAGATGGCTGCGTCTTCTAAATAAGTCACTGAAAAATCTACTGATATGGGTTGGCTACTCATAAAACTCTGGACTTTAGTTGCCATATATAATCTAATTTGCTCAACGTTATTTTTCTTTAGAAAAACAATTAACCTTACCTTTAATCTGTCTGATGAATCACAACTTGGTAGATTTTCAAAGATTAGAGAAAATATCACCAATAAAACTTCACAATAGCAGCGATTTACAAAGTTTTTGCTGTTGTGAATATGTCGAATCTATTTAGGGCTTGCTGAATAAACCGAAAACCTAGATATATTAAGAGTTTCCGGGTTAAAAAAGTGAATTAGGTGCAAGGAATAAGCATTGAAACCATTAAAAACCTATCACTTTCTGGAATTTGAGACTATTCTTATCTCCTTCTAATTCTTCCTCCTGACTCCTGACTCCTGACTCCTGACTCCTAGCCCTCACAGATAACTTTTTCAGCAAACCCTATTTAGACTCCGTATGTATGGATTTCAAATTTCCCCACAGCGAAAAGAAATCGGATTTGATACAACGAGAGTCAGGAAACCTTGCCCCTCCAGGTTTTTGATTTACTGAATGTATTTTACAAAAAGTCCATATCGCTATATAACTTGTCTCTAACACTAAATTAGAGGTATTTGTAAAAATAATTGTCTTCCAAAGTACAGTTGTTAAAAACTTAGAATGGGCAGTTTTATTAGTTGCGAAGCTGAATGATCAGATTCCGGTATTTTTGTAATCTGTGACTTTTTAAATTATAAAATATTGCAGCGATTGGGTTATTTAAAAATTTTTGATGAGCGAAATAATAAAGTTTGATAAAGTTTTAATATGGCGTGAAGGAGTCAGGAGCAAGAAAGAGGAAAATAGAAGATAGAGGATGAATCTATGTCCTAGTGGGGTGGGCAACACCCAACCCACTAGCCCTGAGAGTATCAAAGACCAGAATCCTCATTCCTCGATTTAGTTTTAGCTTTGTTGGCGCTCCGTTTGAGAGCAGAAAGTCTGGCTTCGTATCGAGAACGCTGACGTTTGCTAGGAGTGTTTTCCACCAAAGTTTTTAAGGCGCTACCAAGACTTTTATAGGCGTTAGGTAAACTATAACCAAAGCGGGTTGCTAGAGCGATCGCTTTTTCGTCCGCATCCAGCAATTCTTTAACCTGTTTACCACCATTATTTTTTTGATATAATCGCCAACCGGACACACCACAAAGTGCTAAAGCTAATACTAGCAATAATCCATCTTGTACCCATAACTCACCTACAGCACCACCCAAACCAATAGCTAATGCTGCCATTTCCCAACCATCTTTGGGAATTGTGTCATTTTGAATGCGAGCAACTTCGTGCCAAAACAGCAAATTCCGCTGATCCATTGCCAGAGCATCCCATTTTACCAAGTCAATTTGAATTTCTACTTGGTCTTTGCCAATTTCTTCGCAACGAATCAGGGATGGATTAACCTCGATTGTGCCTTCAACCGTTACCCAACTTTGCAATTCTGGGGGTAACAAGCTTTTTAACCGCCGGAGTTCACTCATTTCTGCTTTAGCAGAGGAGGTTGCATAGGATGTCATAAAAATCCAGCCTTACAAAATTTCAGTATATGATCAGGTTATCACTTTGCAGTCTAGGGATTTCAGTAGTTATCCGCCTTAATCATCGGCAAAACTACCGCGCTTTTTCCGCGCTTCCATAGCTTTTTCTAGGAGTTCTAATAATCCAGGAGCTTGTTCTTGAATACTCAACAATAATCTTTCTCCTAAGTCTAGATTTCCCGGATCTTCTCCTGTTTCCATTACCTCTTGCAAACGCGGTAGGGCAATGGTATCCACAATTTGGATTAATCCGCTCAGACAACGGTTAAATTGTCTCTCGGTGAGCATGGAGTCTTCCAGGGGAAATTCGATGATAGCGCGGATTTCACCATCGGATGGATCATATTCCCATTGCAGCATTTTGGTTTCCCAGGAAATAGCCAGCATCGTCTGGAGGATAGCGTCTTTGTGGGGATGGTCTTTTACTTCCGCCAAAACTTGGGGTGCAAATAGCCGGAAAAATTTTCCCTCTTCATCCAGTTGGACAACTATCAGGAAATCTTCGATGTTTTCCGCTTCAACACCTGTAATAATCCGCTCTTCTTTTTCGTCAATACGGTAGTCCCAACCAAGATTATCTAGGTACTTGGCTATTTGTTTGAGATTTGCTGCCATAAAAGCCTCGTAAGGAACAGTACAAGAGGCTGTCACCAAAACTATTTTAACCCGCTAGGCGCATTTACTCAATGATTGCTGTAATTTCTGCCTCAATCGCATTAATACAAATGTATTAATATCTAGTCAGGTTGCCTTGGTTGCAAAACTTAACATAGTTGCTATTCCAGAGTTTTTTCTAATATGTATCCGCACTTTGGTAAACTTAAAAACTGAAATAGCTAAGAAAACGACGCTAAGACAAGTAATTTAGAGGGCAGACTTCGTGGAAAATACACTTGGGTTAGAGATTATAGAAGTAGTTGAGCAAGCGGCGATCGCTTCTTCTAAGTGGATGGGTAAGGGCGAAAAGAACATTGCTGACCAAGTAGCAGTGGAAGCCATGCGCGAACGGATGAACAAAATCCATATGCGTGGTCGCATTGTTATCGGTGAAGGCGAACGGGACGAAGCTCCCATGCTGTACATTGGTGAAGAAGTTGGTATCTGTACCAGACCAGATGCAAAAGATTTCTGTAATGTTAATGAACTTGTAGAAATTGACATCGCTGTTGACCCTTGCGAAGGCACTAACCTAGTTGCTTATGGTCAAAATGGCTCAATGGCAGTTTTGGCAATTTCTGAAAAGGGCGGCTTATTTGCTGCTCCTGACTTCTATATGCGTAAACTTGCAGCCCCAGCAGCCGCTAGAGGTCATGTTGATATCAACAAGTCTGCTACAGAAAACCTCAAAATCCTTTCTGAGTGCTTAAACCGTGCTGTTGAAGAGTTGGTAGTTGTAGTGATGGATCGTCCCCGTCACAAAGACCTAATTCAAGAAATTCGCACCGCTGGCGCAAGAGTGAGACTAATCAGCGATGGTGACGTTTCTGCTGCCATCTGTTGTGCTTTTGCTGGTACTAACATTCATGCTTTAATGGGTATTGGTGCTGCACCCGAAGGTGTAATTTCTGCGGCGGCTTTACGCTGCTTAGGTGGACACTTCCAAGGACAATTAATCTATGATCCAGAAGTAGTCCAAACAGGTTTAATTGGTGAAAGCAGAGAAGGTAATCTTGCCCGTTTAAATGAAATGGGTATTACTGATGGAGATAAGGTTTATAACGCTGATGAATTAGCTTCTGGTGAAACAGTGCTATTTGCTGGTTGCGGTATTACTCCTGGAACTTTGATGGATGGTGTACGCTTCTTCCACGGTGGCGCTAGAACCCAAAGTTTGGTTATTTCTAGCCAATCCAAAACCGCTCGGTTTGTGGATACAGTTCACCTGTGGGACGAACCCAAGACTATCCAACTGCGGTAGTAACTGCTGATTGGTGATTGGTAATTGGTAATTGGTAAAGGGAAAAAACTATTACCAATTCCCCAATACCCAGTCCCCAGTCCCCAGTCCCCAGTCCCTAATACCCAGTCCCCAATACCAATTACCTATTTAAGAAATGAATATTGCAGTGGTGGGGTTAAGCCATAAAACAGCCCCAGTCGAAGTTAGAGAAAAATTAAGTATTCCTGAACCTGAAATCGAAAGTGCGATCGCCCAACTTCTCAGTTATCCTCATGTTGATGAAGTTGCTATTCTCAGCACTTGTAACCGCTTAGAAATTTATATTGTTAGCAACGAAACTACTCACGGGATTCATGAAGTAACACAGTTCCTTTCTGAACATAGCAAACTCCCCATCATGTCTTTGCGACATCATTTGTTTATGTTACTCCATGCTGATGCTGTCACCCATATTTTACGGGTTGCGGCTGGGTTGGATAGTCTGGTTTTAGGTGAAGGTCAAATTCTCGCTCAAGTTAAAAATACCCACAAACTGGGACAACAATTTAATGGCATCAAAACCATTTTAAATCGCTTATTTAAACAAGCTTTAACAGCGGGTAAACGGGTTCGCACCGAAACCAGTATTGGGACTGGTGCGGTTTCTATCAGTTCGGCTGCTGTGGAATTGGCACAGATGAAAGTAGAAAATTTATCTACATATCGTGTGTCTATTCTCGGCGCTGGGAAAATGTCCCGGTTACTTGTACAACACCTGATTTCTAAAGGTGCAACTCAAATTAGTATTGTTAATCGTTCTCGCAGCAGGGCGGAAGAGTTGGCGAAGTTGTTCCCAGAACAACCTATTCAAATTGCTATGCTGCCAGAAATGATGTCAGTTATTGCCGCTAGTGACATAGTATTTACTAGCACATCTTCAACTGAACCCATTTTAGATCGGGTGAAGTTAGAAACGGTGTTAGAACCCAGTCAAAAATTGATGATATTTGATATTTCCGTCCCCCGGAATGTGGATGCAGATGTCAATGATTTGGCAAATGTGAAGGCTTTTAATGTTGATGATTTGAAAGCAGTTGTAGCGCAAAATTATGAAAGCCGCCGACAAATGGCACAGGAAGCTGAGAAGATTTTAGATGAAGAAGTTGAAGCTTTTGATATTTGGTGGCGAAGTTTAGAAACCGTATCTACTATTAGTTCTTTACGCAATAAAATAGAAACTATCCGCGAACAAGAATTAGAAAAGGCTTTATCTCGTTTGGGTTCAGAATTTGGCGAAAAGCATCAAGAAGTAATTGAGGCTTTGACAAGAGGAATAGTCAATAAGATTTTGCATGATCCGATGGTGCAATTGCGCGCCCAGCAAGATGTGGAAGCTAGAAGACGATGTATGCAAACTCTGCAAATGTTATTTAATTTGGACGCTGAGGAACAATTTAGCTGAAATCATCAAGAAACAGGGAAAGGTGATGCCATTCCTGGGATTGTTCCCTGTTTTACTGGGGTTTTAAGTTGGCTTTTTGGGTTGCTGTTGTAGATTTTTTCTCTTTTTATTTTAATCCTCTCTAGTAAATGAGTTTATAATCATTATCAATCAAAATATGTTAGATTTGGGGCTATTTTCTTAACATTTAACACTCCTGCTAATCTACTTAGGGCTTGCTGAATAAAACTGAAGTCCAACACACAAAATCAATTTAATCTCTCGCTGCTGAAAGATGGCGAGTATCTCTCATCCTCAGTAGAGTGATGATGTTTATTTATTATATTTAGCAAGATTTTTGACGATTGAAAATGATTCATTTACTTACGCCGCAGTGTACTAGCTACTTAGAAACTATATAAAACTTCACTAAAAAATTATCCAAATAAAACAGCATTATCTGGTCTTGGTGATATCATCTGTGATGCAGTGATCATCAAAGAAAAATGGACGAAAATCAGCGTCGCGCTTATTGGCGGGCTAATACAAATTTAATTAGAAATCTTTTAATTGTTTGGGCTTTAGTCTCCGTAGTTTTTAGTATATTGCTGGTTCAACAGTTAAATGTAATTCGGTTTTTTGGTGTTCCCTTTGGTTTTTGGATGGCGCAACAAGGATCAATTTTGGTTTTTGTGGTATTAATTTTTATTTATGCTTTCCAAATGGATAAATTAGACCAGAAGTACAATAAGAAGTGAGGATAAACGATGTCAGTTGAACTTTGGACGATTATATTAGTTGGCCTTTCTTTTGTACTTTACATCTACATTGGTTGGCAATCACGAGTAGAAAATACTAAAGACTTTTTTATTGCCGGTCAGGGAATACCCGCAATTGCTAATGGTGCTGCCACTGCGGCTGATTGGATGTCTGCGGCTTCCTTTATTTCTATGGCCGGGTTGATTTCGTTTTTGGGATATGACGGTTCTATTTATTTGATGGGTTGGACTGGTGGATATGTTTTATTAGCATTATTATTAGCACCCTATTTACGGAAATTTGGTAAATATACTGTCCCGGATTTTGTCGGCGATCGCTATTATTCCAATATAGCTCGTTTGGTGGCGGTAGTTGCAGCTATTTTCATTTCTCTCACCTACGTCGCTGGACAAATGCGAGGCGTGGGAATCGTCTTCAGTCGCTTTTTACAAGTAGACGTGAATACTGGTGTCATCATTGGCATGATCATTGTCGGCTTTTTCGCAATTTTGGGAGGAATGAAAGGCATTACCTGGACACAAGTAGCCCAGTATTGTGTATTAATTTTCGCATATTTAATTCCAGCAATTGCGATCGCCTACCAACTCACAGGTAATCCTATTCCCCAATTAGCCTTTACCACCAGCGATATTGCTGATAAACTCAACCTCATTCAACTTGACTTAGGCTTTAAAGAATATACCCAATCTTTTGCCAACAAATCAATGCTAGATGTTCTGTTCATCACCATTGCCTTGATGGTAGGAACTGCTGGTTTACCCCACATTATCGTCCGGTTTTACACAGTTAAAAGTGTTCGTGCCGCCCGGTTTTCTGCTGGTTGGGCATTATTATTTATCGCCATTCTCTACACCACAGCCCCCGCAATCGGGATGTTTTCTCGTTACAATCTCATTACTTCTTTGCATAATAAAACAATTGCCGAAGTCCAGCAATTAGATTGGGCAAATAAGTGGGAAAAAACCAAGCTTCTAGCTTTTGAAGATAAAAATAAAGATGGCCGTTTTCAGTTAACTCCGCACAAAGAAACCAACGAAATCATCATTGATAAAGATATCATTGTTCTTTCTACCCCAGAAGTTGCTAATTTGCCTCCTTGGATAATTGCTTTAGTTGCGGCTGGTGGTTTAGCTGCTGCTTTATCCACTGCATCTGGATTATTATTAGTAATTTCTAGTTCTGTCGCTCACGATGTTTATTATCGCATTTTTGATTCCCAAGCTTCAGAAAAAAAACGGGTATTTGTAGGGCGAGTTGTTGTTGGTTTCGCCATTGTTCTCGCTGGATATTTTGGTGTAAATCCACCAGGATTTGTGAGTGAAGTGGTAGCTTTTGCCTTTGGTTTAGCGGCTGCAAGTTTTTTCCCGGTAATATTTCTGGGAATTTTTGATAAACGCACCAATTCTGAAGGTGCAATTGCCGGAATGTTAACAGGTTTGATATTTACAGTTATCTACATTGTCGGCGTAAAATTTGTCGGTATGACACCTTGGTTTTTTGGCGTTTCTGCTGAAGGAATTGGCACTTTAGGGATGATTATTAACTTTATTGTCACCCTCACAGTTTCTCGACTTACACCACCACCACCCGCAGAAATTCAGGCTTTGGTAGAGGATTTACGCACCCCAATTATTGAAGAATAGATGACACAATTACTTAGCCAATTCCTCAATATTCTTCATTGCTTGTTGATACAAGTCCTTATTTCCTCGTTTGTCAAAAATAGCTGCCGCCCGTTGTAAATCTTTTAATGCGCCCCGTTTATCGCCAATTGCAGCATAGGCGTTACCACGATTATTATAAGCAGCACCAAAATTAGGATTAATGCGAACAGCTTCATTATAATCAGATATTGCTTTTTGCTGTTCTCCTCTTGCAGCATAGGCGTTACCGCGATTATTATAAGCTACAGCATATTCTTGATCAATCCGAATCGCTTGAGTATAGTCCTCTAACGCCCCGTTCTTATCACCTTGGTTAGCACGGGCATTACCTCGATTATTGTAAACCTCAGCCGATTTTGGGGCAATGCTAATTGCTTGATTATAATCCGCAAGCGCTCTTCTATAATCTCCCATAGAAGCAAAAGCATTAGCACGGTTATTATATGCTTCCGCATCCTGGGGATTGAGACGTAATGCCTGATTATAATCTGCGATCGCTCCCTCTTTATTACCAATATCAAAATAAACTAATCCCCGTCCTTTAAATGCTGGTGCATACTCAGGATTAAGACTAATAGACTTACTATAGGCAGCAATAGCCGCTTGGGAGTTACCTTTCAGATGTTGAGTTTGTCCCTGAACATAAAATTCTCCAGCTTTAGATGTTCTCCCTATCTGTGGATTTGGGGTACTAGCCCCCCTTTCCGTCACCAAAACATCTTGATTATTAACGCAAGAAACGCAAATAATACTACTGAAAATTGTAAACATTGCTATAGTGAATGCCCTGTTTACTCCTTGCCGTTTTTGTGTCAATAACTGCCATTTCATAATTTACCAAAAATTGCCATCTTACTGGGAGTAAATCAGCCACTAAATTACTTACTTCTGCAATATGCCTGCTTTTTGATTAATATTCAATTCAAATTATAAACTTCCCTGAAGTTATGGAGAATTAAGGAATAAATTTATCCAGCCAATCACCGCATATTAGTAAATATTAAAAATAAAATCCTTGCTCTCTACATTTATATTATTACTAAACTTCCGCAGATAGTTCTGTTAATTTTGTTAGCACTTTCAGGAAAATTTTCATACCAGTATCCCCAAGTAGGATTAAAATTAGTTCACGGAGTTTTTTAGTATTTGTTCTTATTCTTCCTCATCTTCGTGATTTTTAGGAGCGATTTTCCAATATGTATTTGTATCAACATTTACAGGCAATTTTTCTAGATTTACTCCCAAATTTTTGCGAATATCTTCAGTTAAAGTAATGGTAAAATCTAAATCAACACCTTGATTTTCTACTAAATTTACCAATTCTTGAAACTGAGTCTTAAAAGTTTTTCGCTCATAACTTGTTAGTTTACAATGTGATGTTTCAGAAACATTTTGAACTAACATCGCTTTTTTTACCCGTTCTTGTAAATGCTCAAATTCTGACTTAAGTATTTTTTGTTGCTGTTCAATTTCTCTATATCTAGCAGTCAATAAACTTAAATCTTCCTTAATTGGATCTACCTGAAAATTAGCCTCTAATTCTAATAATCGTAAATGTACTTGAGCCAAATAAATACAATCAAGATAAGCATATTCTATTTGCGCTTCAGTTAATGGTCTTTTTCCCCAATCACTCCCTTGTTCTTGTTTATCAATATCATGAAAATTACAAAGTTCAGTGGCTAAAGTTTTTAGTTGATAATTAGGTAACGGTAGTAAATAAACAGGAATTTTCTTAGCCATTGCCAAAGTACAAGTAATATTTTTAGCCCTTTTACCTCCCAAATATTGCACATCATAACCAGCATTATGAAAAACTTTTTCAATAGCATCATTAATCATAATCCTCTCCACAAAATCAGCAACTACATCTGATTTATCGAGAACATCTAACAAATAAACACTATTACCAGTCATATCTTCAGGATTATCCAACACCTGAATTAGTGATAATCTAGGATTACGAGTTTTATAATCAGCAACTTCTGTATCTATCCACAGAGTTTTGGCTTTTCCATATTCAGTAATTAGGGAACGAATTTCCCCCGCAGTGGTAAGATAAGGCATGGGTAGATGTCGGAAAATGTAACTTAGTTATAGTTTTCTAACGTAACATTTTATGACTAATCATGATGATTATTGCCAAAATACCTCTTCTGATACCATATTGATTTTGTGGAGAAAACTTGCCATGAAAAAAGCCCAGGTATTCATTCCTGAGCTTTTGTTAAACCTAATTATCCTCAAGGCGGATATTTATCCACCTTAAATCTATAGATATTAGTAACGGTTACGGTTTCCACCGCCGAAGTTTCCACCACCACGATTTCCACCACCAAAAGAACTGCGTTCTTCTCTTGGTTTAGCCTTGTTCACTTTTAAATCGCGTCCCATCCACTCAGCACCATCAAGGGCTTCAATGGCTTTTTCTTCTTCTGCATCTGAGTCCATTTCTACAAAACCGAAACCGCGAACTTTACCAGTTTCTCGGTCGGTAGGTAGCTGAACACGCTTTACAGTGCCATATTCCTTAAAAATTTCGCTCAAGCCGTCTTGGGTAACTTCATAAGAGAGGTTGCCTACATAAATTGACATAGATTTTCTCCAAAATCATAAGAGTGTAGAGATTTAGATTTCGGAGAAAAGTCTGTAAATACCAAAGGGAAAAAGCCTATCAATACTAAAAACAAACGAGGTCCACCGAATTACTTCTCGACTCCCATTATTGCACAATAAATGATATAAAGACGGATAAATTCCAAATATTTTATAAAATATTTTTTTATACCTAAATTAGCGAACTGCTTGCAGCAGGGCTTCCCTATCGCTGCATCAGCTTTTTAACGCATTCTCTCGTTATACTAAATTTAACTATTTTTAGATATCAGTTCCGGGTTTTTCCGCCTATTTACTCATAAAATTGTCAATAATGAATCTAAAGGCTCAATTTTAGGTTTTTTGTTCATGTTGCACTTTAAACATTCCTCAATCATTAATGCACCAGTTGAAGTAGTTTGGCAATTCCACGAAAGACCAGACATACTGCAAATACTCACTCCACCTTGGCAACCTGTACAAATCGTTAGACGAGAAGGAGGACTAGGAACTGGGGCAATTACAGAATTTCGGCTTTTTCTAGGAATTTTACCTTTAACTTGGTTAGCACGGCACACAGACTATGAAAAATATCATTGGTTTACCGATGAACAGATATCTGGACCTTTTGAGTCCTGGGTACATCGTCATGAATTTACAGAAGAAAATGGCAAAACTCAATTAACTGATAATATTACTTATGCCATGCCCGGCGGTGATGGCATAGAATTTATGAGTGGTTGGTTAGTGCAAGCACAACTAGAAGCAATGTTTCGCTATCGGCATTATGTGACTAAACGCGAATGTGAAAAATGAACACAAAAAAACGCCCCCCATGATTGGAGAGCGTTTTTTATTTAACTAAACTTATTAACCGTTGATTGCAGGAGCAGTTAAAGCAACAGGAGCAACATCAGCAGCAGCCAAGTCTAGGGGGAAGTTGTGAGCGTTACGCTCGTGCATTACTTCCATACCTAAGTTAGCGCGGTTGATTACGTCAGCCCAGGTAGCGATGACGCGACCTTGAGAATCCATGATGGATTGGTTGAAGTTGAAACCGTTCAGGTTGAACGCCATTGTGCTGATGCCCAAAGCGGTGAACCAGATACCAATTACAGGCCATGCAGCGAGTAAGAAGTGTAAGGAACGGCTGTTGTTGAAGGAAGCGTATTGGAAAATCAAGCGACCGAAGTAACCGTGAGCAGCAACGATGTTATAGGTTTCTTCTTCTTGACCGAATTTGTAACCGTAGTTTTGTGATTCGTTTTCGGTTGTTTCTTTAACCAAGGAAGAAGTAACGAGTGAACCGTGCATTGCGGAGAACAAAGAACCACCGAAGACACCAGCTACACCTAACATGTGGAAGGGGTGCATCAAGATGTTGTGTTCAGCTTGAAACACGATCATGAAGTTGAATGTTCCAGAGATACCTAAAGGCATACCGTCAGAGAATGAACCTTGACCGATGGGGTAGATCAAGAATACTGCGGTAGCTGCTGCTACAGGTGCGGAGAATGCTAGGCAAATCCAAGGACGCATACCTAAGCGGTAGGAAAGTTCCCATTCACGACCGAGGTAGCAGAATACGCCGATTAAGAAGTGGAATACTACTAATTGGTAAGGACCGCCGTTGTACAACCACTCGTCTAAGGAAGCAGCTTCCCAAATGGGGTAGAAGTGTAAACCGATAGCGTTGGAGGAAGGAACTACTGCACCGGAGATGATGTTGTTTCCGTAGAGTAAAGAACCTGCAACTGGTTCGCGGATACCGTCAATGTCTACGGGAGGAGCAGCGATGAATGCAATTACGAAGCAAGCGATCGCAGATAGGAGGGTGGGGATCATGATTACGCCGAACCAGCCGATGTATAGGCGGTTGTCGGTGCTGGTGATCCACTCGCAGAAGCGGCTCCATACGTTAGCACTTTCGCGCTGTTGTAAGGTGGTTGTCATGTGTTTATAATTGCGTTTGAGTTATGTATGTTTTGGTAGGTGTTTCTACCTCATGAATTTATATTAAGCCTTATGTTTCGATTTGTAAAGGGGTTTTCGTAATATTTTTTAACAAATCTCAAAATTTTGGTGATTGATAAGCTTGTATCCTAGATTGAGTGAGGGTTTTAGCTATTAATCTCTTTTGTAAAAATTTCTCATAAACCGCTGGAGTTTTGGGTGCAGACCCTGAAATTTTGGGCGCAGGCCCTGCGCCCCTACTGTATATGTCGCTATCTGGTCAAAATATTGTTACCTACAGTCCTGCTTATACTATTGTCCCGACTTATGAATGCTTTAACCGCTGTTCCTATTGCAATTTCCGCACAGAACCGGGTAAAAGTCCTTGGTTGACTCTTGAGGCTGCTAAAGAGATTTTTTTACAACTTCAAAATCAAAATGTCTGTGAAATCCTGATTTTGAGTGGTGAAGTCCATCCTCATTCAGCTAGAAGGGAAGCTTGGTTGGAGCGAATTTATGATTTGTGTGCGTTAGCATTAGCAATGGGATTTTTACCCCATACCAACGTTGGTCCATTGAGTTGGACAGAAATGGAGAAACTTAAAACCGTGAATGTGTCAATGGGGTTAATGTTGGAGCAGTTAACACCACAACTATTAAATACAGTCCATCGTCATGCGCCGAGTAAATTGCCCCAAGTGCGATCGCAACAATTACAATGGGCAGGAGAGCTAAAAATCCCCTTCACCACAGGATTACTTTTAGGAATAGGAGAAACAGAAGCAGATTGGTGGGAAACTTTAACCGCTATTTCCGAATCTCATGGACATTACCATCATATTCAAGAGGTAATTCTTCAACCCCACAGCCCTGGAACTGTGCAAACCTTTGATGCACCACCATTTAACCCCCAGCAATTACCGGAAGTTATCGCTAAAGCGCGGGAAATTTTACCAGCAGACATTACAATTCAGATTCCTCCCAATTTAGTTGCAGATGAAAATTGGTTACTTGCTTGTATAGCCGCTGGAGCGAGGGATTTAGGAGGAATAAGTCCCAAAGATGAAGTTAATCCTGATTATCCCCATTTAGAGGAACAGGAACTCAGAAACATTTTAGAGTCTGGAGGCTGGGACTTAGTACCACGTTTACCACTGTATCCCCAGTTTGATGAGTGGTTGGGTGCAGAGTTACTACAGCAGGTACAAGAATGGCGAGGAAGATTTTAGTTGATTTTGCGGAGAATATGATGAAAATGACAAAAAATAATAAAATAATTAACCGCAGATGGAAGGAAGATGGACGCAGATAAACGCAGATGAATTTGTACTTCATCAAACTAGGAAAGGTTATATGCTAATTAATCTAATGTATTCACAGTATCAACAAATATGGCTACCCATACAACACCCTCAAATACATCTTTTTTACTGAAATTCATCGGTATAATCTGTATATTGTCCTTTGTTCTCAACTTTCTATTTTTATTATTACCTTTGCAACTCACAGATAAACTTTGGCAAATCAACTTGTCCAGAACTTTTGTAGAACGTGGTATCGAACCAATGCTGGGTTTAGGAGCAATTTTAACGGCATATTGGTTGGATAGAGTTGATGAAACCCGTCGCTCATCTTCGCGTCTCAAGTTGCCAGTTTTTATCCTCTCCAGTTTGTTAGGACTGATATTTTTATTAATTTTTCCTCTCCACCTCAGTAACGTCAATCAAGTGAAGAATCAGGCTTTAACCCGGATTAATCAAGAATCTGAACAGCTAGAAAGCCAAATTAAAAATCAATTAACACAAGAGCAAACCGAAATTAACAATCAATTAGCACAAATACAAAATCAATTTGGTAATGAGCAAATAAAAGCCGCTGTAGAGAAACAACGTCCGGTATTAAAACAGCAGTTAGCCGCTCAATTAAATGAACTGATTAAAGATGAGAATAAGTATAATCAGGCACTTAATAATAAAGACTTACCAGAAGCACAAAAGAATTTACTCAAGCAGTATAAATCAAATCCTCAAGCTCTCGATGATTTTATCAGTCAGCAAACAGATCCCCAACAATTAGCCGCCTTAGCAACCCAGAGAATCACTAAAATTACTCAAGAAGCCAACCAAAAAATCACCCAACTTCGCACCCAAAAAGCACAACAGTTGAAAAAAACTCAGGAAGATGCTTGGAAGGAATTACGGATTGGGATTAGTAGTATATTGTTGTCCATTGGTTATATCGTTATTGGTTGGACAGGATTAAAAGGTAGGTAATGGGTCATTGGTCATTGGTCATTGGTCATTGGTCATTGGTCATTGGTCATTGGTCATTGGGTAATTTTATTCTTCCTTCTTCCTTCTAACTCCTGAACTCCTGAACTCCTGAACTCCTGAACTCCTGAACTCCTGACTCCTGACTCCTGACTCCTGACTCCTGTTTAATAAACTTGTAACTCTAGTTAGTTTGCCATCTACACGCTGTTTGGTAGAATATCTAGGTTGTTTAATCTCATGATCTTCATCTTTGAGTCAGTCAATAGAAACTATCAACCTCGATACATTAGCCCAAGAACTAGCAACTATCCAGCAAACAGGTTCCAAGCGGATTGCCTTGCTAGGCTCTCGTCATGTGCCAATTACCCACCAGAACCTAATTGAAATGATGACCTATGCTCTGATTTTATCGGGCAACCGCATCATTACTTCTGGCGCTACAGGCACAAACTCTGCGGCCATCCGGGGCGCAACTAAGGCTGATCCCAACTTACTCACGGTAATTTTACCCCAAAGCTTGGAACGTCAACCCCAAGAATCGCGCCAGCAATTAGAACAGGTAATGCACTTGGTGGAAAACCCCAGTAATGATAACTTGTCTCTAGCTGAAGCGAGTTACTTATGTAACAAAGAAATCATTTCTCGTTGTCAACAACTAATCTGTTTTGCATTTCATGATAGTCGGACTCTGCTACAAACCTGTAGTGATGCAGAAGACCAGCGAAAAGTGGTAACACTCTTCTACTTTGACTAGAGTGAACTGCTGTTTTTGCAAAGCGAATGATGGAGACGGGAAAATGTTGGGTAAAGGGTAATAAGTTAACCAAATTACCCCTTATCCATTGATAAGAATGATTAATGCTTGACCAAGTACCCTAATTAAATTAGTTGAATGTCGCTATCTCTATTACCAGTACCTGCTATTTTTTTATACTCTATTGTCGTTGCGGCTATTCTCGTTTATCTACCCTATTTATTGGTAGCTTTTGCTAGAGTGCAAGTAGGATATGATCTGTCTGCGCCTCGTGCTATGTTTGACAAGTTGCCACCTTATGCCCAAAGGGCAACATGGGCCCATGAAAATTCCTTTGAAGGGTTTATGGTTTTTGCAGCAGCGGCGTTAATGGCCTATGTGACTGGGGTGAATTCCACTGAAGCAGTAACCGCAGCGATCGCTTTTAATATTGCTCGTTTGCTATACTCTATTTTCTATATTACGAATATACCCCTGTTGCGATCGCTCATGTTCGGTATTGCTTCTTTCAGTTCTGGAACTCTGTTTTACCTCAGTCTCATGCAAATCAAATAATTAGGCAAAAGGGAATAAGGAGAATATTTATTTTTCATCTTGCCTCTTGCCTCTTGCCTCTTGCCTCTTGCCTCTTGCCTCTTGCCTCTTGCCTCTTCCCAATCACCAATCACCAATCACCAATCACCAATCACCAATCACCAATCACCAATCACCAATTACCAATTACCAATTACCAATTTTATTTATGGCTGCTTCTTTTTCTTTTGATATTGTCAGCGACTTTGATAGACAAGAATTAGTTAATACTATTGATCAAGTCACAAGAGACGTTAAAAGCCGTTACGATCTTAAAGATACTCAAACCACAATTGAATTAGGCGAAGAAAAAATTACCGTTGGCACTGACAGCGACTTTACCTTAGAGTCTGTCCATACTATTCTGCGAGAAAAAGCTGCCAAGCGTAACCTTTCCCAAAAAATCTTTGAATTTGGTAAAATCGAATCTGCCAGCGGCAATCGTGTCCGTCAAGAAATCACCCTCAAAAAAGGCATCAGCCAAGAAATTGCCAAACAAATTTCTAAGTTGATTCGAGACGAACTTAAAAAGGTGCAAGCCTCAATTCAAGGTGATGCTGTGCGAGTGAGTGCTAAATCAAAAGATGATTTACAACTGGTGATTCAACGTCTTAAACAAGAAGATTTCCCAGTTGCCTTGCAATTTACCAATTATCGTTAAAGAGTTATTGGTCAGTTGTCAGTTGTCCGTTGTCATTGGGAAGAGATAAAAGGAAGGAATAAATTCTTACCAATGACCAATGACCAATGACCAATGACCAATGACCAATGACTAAATTACTTAACTTCCCCCGATGCTTTTTTGAAATGCGGGACGTTCAGACATTGATTGAATATAGTTCACAATTGCTGGGTAAGCACTTAAATCTAATTTGAGCATGATAGGGATATAACAGAGAATTGATCCCACTGCTACATCAGCAACGGTAAAATCATTACCTAGTAAGAAAGGCTGCTTTGTCAAAATTTCATTTAAAGGAGTCAATAATCGTGGCATTTCTCGTTCACGATTAGCTTCTATAAAAATACCTGTTCCTAAACTAGAGTTAGCAAATAATACCCACTGGGCAAATATGGCTTTTTCTTCCAAAGAATAAGCCGTTTTGGCGTATTTTTCCGCCAAATAAAGCAAAATTGCCCCTGATTCCCAAAGCTGTAAATCACCATCCACAATCGCGGGAACTTTACCCATAGGGTTAATTTTGAGGAACTCAGGCTGGATATGTTCCCCTGCTTTCATATCTAACAGCACAAATTCATAAGGAACTTCCAGTTCTTCTAAATACCACTGGATAATCGCAGCCCGACTGCGAGCGCCGCCGTAAAGTTTCAACATAGTCATCTGAAATATTAAAGAACTTTGTGAGTGTGAGAGTGTTGTTTTACGTTGTCGTCTTTGGTGACAACTCTAGCTGCATTTAGTACCCGTTTGCGCTCTGTCGAATAATTCAAATCGGTTTTAGTAGTTCCCAAGGGAATCAATGTTTGGGCTACTTCACGGCGCTTATAGGTACGAGCCGCAGAAAATAACCGTAATGGAAACTCATCTCCAAATTGCGCTGACTCTGGAAACCCTTCTGGCAAAAATAGTTTATCACCCTCTAATACAGATCCCAAAGTTGTTGCATAAATCAATCTGTAAGAGGTGGGAATTTGTTTACATATAGCTTCTAAAGCTGCGGAAGGAATGGGTTCTATCACTTCAATTTGATGCACTTCCCCATCTTCTTTATAAAAGCACGTAGCTAAACCAAGAACAATATAGTCCTCGGTATTGAGGTCGGTTGCATCAGCATAAGAAATTGTTGTTGTCATAAGAAATGTCTCTTCTAAAATTGGGAAATAGGGGTTTGTCAGTTGTTACTGGTAAAAATTTCTCTTGTCTTGTGCTTCTTTCCTTTGCTTTTTCCCTGTCATCATTAAAATTTACACTTCAATTCTTTAGAATTTTACTGATTCGGGAATTGAACTTGGGTATGAAGTATACATTATTAGACTTATGGCTCATCTGTTGCTGGATGTAAAATCCACGTTCTTCAACAATCCTAGAGGCATCAAGACACAAAGACTGTAATTTTATTTGACAAATCAAGTAAATCAAATAGGCAACGTATGAATAAGCACTCTTTTTTAAATTCTGATATTCAAAACAATCAAGTATGTGTTTCTGATCAAAACAATCCTTGTTATCAATGTGAGCGGTTACAAGATGGTAATGAATCAATGCTAGAAGAACGTTATTTACGCTCTTGTGCTTTGAAGTTAGCACAACAAGGGGATTATACCAAAGCGATCGCTCTGTTAAGTCACCTGATTGACCATCATCCCGAAAATGCCGTTGATTACAATAACCGGGGACTAATTTATTTTCAAAGTGGTGATAGTCAAAAAGCCATCTCCGATTATAACAAAGCCTTGGATCTAAATTCTAAATTAGCTAGTGCCTACAATAATCGGGCTAATTATTACGCTGCTTGTGGTCAATTAACGGACGCATTAGCTGACTATGAACAGGCGTTAGATCTCAATCCCCATCATGTTCGGGCTTGGATTAATCGTAGTATTACTTTACGCGATTTGGGAAACTATGCCGAAGCTATTGAAAACTTGGAAATTGCTATGCTATTTGGTCAACTCAAAGGCCATATTTGGGCGGAACGGGGACGGACTTATCATCTCTGGGGTGATTGGAATTGTGCGATCGCTGATTACCGTCGCGCATTGGCAGAGCTACCATCTTTGAATTATCAAGATGTTTCTGGTTATCGCTTGCGTTTACAACTCGAAACCTGGTTAAATGAGTTGCTTTTTTTTGAAGATTAATTTTAGCAGTAGATGACTTAATTCAGAATTATCAGGGGGAGTATCAAGGTGCTGAATTAGATTGTTCTATTACAGTCTGATCTTGATTCATCAATATAACTGGACGCTGATTAGGGTCAAAGCGAAATGATTTTTGTTGCATAATACTTTTAGCTTCACCGGGATCAAAGTTGCGGCTAAATTCTGTCTGCAAGTTTTGCACCCGCCCTTCCATAACTTTTACTTCGGTACGGACTGTTCGTAACTTATCCTGTTGTGACCAATGATAAGGCAATAATTGTACTAAAGCAGATACCGCTGCTGCACTAATAACTATATTAACTGCTACTTTGGCTGTAGTTTCCAGTGCCATTATCTTATAAGCACGTTGGCGTAAATGTCGTTTAGGTCTTGGTACAGTTCGTTTTTGTTCTACGGGTTGTAGAGGAGGTCTAGATGGTTGAAACGCATTCATGGTGCTAACAAGAGGCTTGCATAATTTACGGTAATGACCGTCAGAAGCAAACAGGTGCTAATTGCGGCTTAATTTAGCTGCTATATTACTTCATTTTTGGGAAATTTATACAAGTATGAAAATGAATAAAATATTACCTAGTAAGGTAAGGTGCAATTTTCAAAATCCCCATAGCTTAGAACTACAAGAATTTAGAAATCACACTTACGTATACTAGGCTTGATCACCTGTAACAGAGTTACATTGGTGTTATTTGTATAGTTCTGTAGCTAAACGCCAAGCTAGAATTCCTGGAATTAGTGCTACAACCAACGCAATGTAAACTTGAGTATCTGAGATAGGCATGATGGAAATCCTCCTAAGTTGAACTAGATTTTCAAGACTTCGTTTACTACTTTTCCCTGTTTTAGCAAGATTAGGAAACATCTTGTTACAAGATGCAACAAAAACTGGTCATTGGTTATTGGTCATTGGTCATTGGTCATTGGATAATTTTCTCCTCTGCTCCCCTGCTCCCCTGCTCCCTGTCACCTGAATCTTATGAATTTATCCCTTGGTATTGACTTTGGCACTTCTGGCGCACGGGGTGTGGTAATTGATGAAGAAGGTCGCGTTTTGTCGGAAATGCGTCATTATTGGCTGGCTGAGACTGTTGATTGGGTAAAATGTTGGCGAGAGGCTTTATGGAGTCTATTGGGGCAAATTCCGGGGGCTTTAAGGGGGAAAATAGGGGCGATCGCTATTAATGGGACTTCTTCCACTATTTTGCTGACTGATGGGGCTGGAGAGCCTGTGGACGCGCCGCTGTTGTACAATGATGGTCGGGGTGCGGTGGTTTTAGAACGGTTGAGTCAGGTTGCTCCAGCGAATAATACTGTGTTAAGTGCTACATCTAGTCTAGCGAAACTCCTCTGGATGCAAGCATTACCTGATTTTGCAAAAGCCAGATATTTATTACATCAAGCCGATTGGCTGGGGTTTCTTTTACATGGCAAGTTAGGTATTAGCGATTACCATAACGCCTTAAAATTAGGTTATGACGTAGAAAAATTGCAATATCCAGAATGGTTGGAACAGTTACAAATTCCCCTTCATTTACCACAGGTCTTAGCACCCGGAACTGCTATTGGTGAATTACTTCCCCAGATTGCGGCTGATTTTGGCTTTAAAGGCGATTGTTTGGTGGTTGCTGGTACGACAGATAGTATTGCGGCTTTTCTAGCCAGTGGAGCTAAATTTCCGGGGGAAGCGGTAACTTCCCTGGGTTCGACTTTGGTACTAAAACTTTTAAGTCGTCAAAGAATTGAAGATGCGCGATATGGAATTTATAGTCACCGTTTAGGTGATTTATGGTTGACTGGAGGTGCTTCTAATACGGGAGGTGCTGTTTTAAAGCACTTTTTTAGCAATGTTGAGTTAGTAAGGTTAAGTGCAGAAATTGATCCGACTCAACCTAGTGAGTTAGATTATTACCCATTATTGCAACCAGGCGATCGCTTTCCCATTAATGATCCCCAATTATTACCCAGACTAGAACCGCGTCCAGATCAAAATAAAGAATTTCTACATGGTTTATTAGAAAGTATGGCGAGAATAGAAACTAGAGGATATGAACTATTACAAAATCTAGGTGCAGATTCTTTAACCCATATTTATACTGCTGGTGGTGGTGCGACTAATTCCACTTGGACAGCTATTCGTCAACGTTATTTGAAAGTACCAGTTGTTTCATCAATTCATACGGAAGCAGCTTATGGAACAGCACTTTTAGCAATGGGAAAAGTACAGATATAGTTGAAGATTCAGATTATTCAGATCCCCGACTTCTTGGAGAAGTCGGGGATCTTATTCTACTTAACTAACGGCTAATGACTTTTTACTGTAATATTCTGTTTGCGGGTAAATGCTAATAATGGTATTTCCAACTTCAAAAAATGTTCCTGATTGTTCATTTTTAGAAAATTGCAAATGTGGGTATTTAACCGCTAATTGATCAGCCGTTAACGCTGTAGCAGGGATTTTATTTGGTAAGAGTCCTGTCGAACCAATATAAAACACCATAGGAGAAATATTTTCTTGGTAAATTTGCTCAACATAAGCTGCTAACTTTTTGTAAGCTGTCGTCATAGCTTCGATCAAATCTTCTTTATTAACAGATTTATTAGCGTGTTGAGTATACAATAATAACGCCAAGTTATGCTCACCAACTTTGCTGAGAATTTCTCCTACTTTTCCATTGATATTGATTCCCAGAAAGTCATCAAAAATGGGTTTCATTAAATCATCAACCTTGGTTAGTTTCATTCTTGCAGAAATGGCTTTTTGTCGAAAAGCGGTATTTTGATTTAACACCATTTCTAAAGTTGGTTTCAGGAAAATCTCGCCAGTTTCTTGATCATAAACTTCATATCTCCGCCCTAAAAACTGGTTAGCAGCATATAATTTACTCAAATTCAGAATATCCTGATTACCAAACTCAATTTTATGACTAATATGAGAGTCAATTGGATCTGAATACTCCTGAGTTGTGGGAAAATTTAGATAGAGATTCTTTGACAAATAATGTTGTTTTAATTCCTCTACTTGGTTACTCACAAATAATTCTGATTGATGGCGTAAACAAGCAGACAAAATACTTGTAATCACCTTAATTTCTGCTAATTGCGTAAATAAGCCATCAATATTACCAAAATTGATATTAACAGGAACTAATGGTAAATTATCTAATTGAATCTGATATTCACAATCAAATTCAAACTTATCAGCAAGAATTACACCTTTAGATTGCAATAAATCAAATACTTTCTTATTGCTGATTTTGATATTTAAAGCCGAAACATGAACTTTACCATCTTTGACAATGGTATAATTGTTAAAATTATCCAAATCATGAGCCAGCAAACCCGCAACTTCAATAATAGGGGTATTATCTTCAGACTTTAGTAGTTTAACTTTCCGCTTTACCAACATATTAATAGTAGCAGTGTTGCGATTTATAGCAAACACACCCATTTGCACAAAATCACTAGCATAAATATCGTCAGTTTGTAAACTAGGAGAAATCAAATCACCATTAATATCTCTAACACCCTTTACCCGTTTAATTCCGGTTCGCTGGTAATCTTCCTTTAATTTATGTAAATTCAAAATGATATGTTGACGATGTGCCGATAAAATTTGGATAAGTTCTAACAGGGAAATCTGGTGATTTAACTTCGACATAAAACCCCCTAACTTTTATCAGGTAAAAACTCTATTTCCCTCACGCAGAAGGGTGGAGAGGAAAATCTATGTTTCTCTCATTATAGTACATATATACTAAAAAGTCAAATTACCTGAATGAAGACTAAAATAAAAATAGCTTTACACTTCTTAATAATTAAAAGAAAAAAATGGCGCGAGATTTACGGGGATTCATTAAAATTCTAGAAGAAAGAGGACAATTGAAGCGAATTTCAGCTTTAGTTGACTCAGATATGGAAATTGCGGAGATTTCCAACCGAATGCTGCAAAAAGGTGGTCCAGGCTTAATCTTTGAAAATGTTAAAGGTGCATCTTTTCCCGTCGCAGTTAACTTAATGGGGACTGTGGAAAGGATATGCTGGGCGATGAATATGGAAAAACCGGAAGAGTTGGAAACCCTGGGAAAGAAGCTAAGTATGCTTCAGCAACCCAAACCACCGAAAAAGATTTCCCAAGCTATAGATTTTGGTAAAGTTCTGTTTGATGTGGTGAAAGCTAAACCGGGAAGGGACTTTTTTCCCGCTTGTCAACAGGTGGTAATTGAAGGGAATGATTTAGATTTAAATAAGTTACCTTTAATACGTCCTTATCCGGGAGATGCCGGAAAGATTATTACGCTAGGATTGGTAATTACTAAGGATTGTGAGACAGGAATCCCCAATGTAGGTGTGTATCGCTTACAACTACAATCCAACAATACTATGACCGTACATTGGCTATCGGTACGAGGTGGTGCGAGACATTTACGCAAAGCGGCAGAACGTGGTAAAAAGTTAGAAGTTGCGATCGCTCTCGGTGTAGATCCTTTAATCATTATGGCAGCAGCCACACCCATTCCTGTAGATTTATCCGAATGGTTGTTTGCTGGATTGTATGGCGGTTCGGGAGTTAACTTAGCCAAATGTAAAACCGTAGATTTGGAAGTTCCCGCAGATTCCGAATTTGTTTTAGAAGGGACAATTACACCGGGGGAAGTTTTACCGGATGGCCCTTTTGGCGACCACATGGGATATTATGGCGGAGTGGAAGATTCACCTTTGGTGCGGTTTCAGTGTATGACACACCGCAAAGACCCAATCTATCTTACCACATTTAGCGGGTTGCCACCGAAAGAAGAAGCCATGATGGCGATCGCTCTTAACCGCATTTACACCCCTATTTTACGACAACAAGTATCAGAAATAGTTGATTTCTTCCTGCCAATGGAAGCGTTAAGTTACAAAGCCGCAATTATTTCCATAGATAAAGCCTATCCAGGACAAGCACGACGAGCAGCTTTAGCGTTTTGGAGTGCGTTACCACAATTTACTTACACTAAATTTGTGATTGTCGTTGATAAAGATATCAATGTTCGTGATCCCCGTCAAGTGGTTTGGGCAATCAGTTCCAAAGTTGATCCTACCAGAGATGTATTTATATTACCAAATACTCCCTTTGATACTTTAGATTTTGCTAGTGAAAAACTTGGTTTAGGTGGGAGAATGGGCATAGATGCCACTACAAAAATTCCTCCAGAAACAGAACATGAATGGGGTGAACCATTAAAATCAGATCCCGATGTTGCGGAAATGGTAGAAAGACGTTGGCAAGAATATGGTTTAGCAGATTTACAATTAGGAGAAGTTGATCCTAATTTATTTGGTTACGATATGAAGTAATACCCACACTTTCCCTTCTTGATCAGGAGGGGAGTGTGATTTGAAGATGGAAAATCTGAAAAACCTAATTTGATGATAATGTATAGAAAGCTGATAATATACAAAAAATAACAGAAGATAAAGATTGACTGAATTATGTTCAATTTAACAACAATCGCTCAACTACAAAAGATTATTGTCTCGATTTTTCTAACTTTGATCATTAGTTTTATAATCCCTGCAACTGCCTCGGCTTCTAGCATAGGAATTGAGTCAGGTAGTCTTAGTTCTTGTCCAAATTCTCCTAATTGTGTTGTTAGTCAAAATGCTGATGCTAAACACGCTATTGAACCGATTACTTATCATGGAGAACGAGATAAAGCGAGAGAAACTTTACTAAAAGTTCTCACTGTTGTTCCCCGCACCACAATTGTATCACAAACAGATAATTATATTCATGCAATTTCTAAAAGTCGCATTTTCAAGTTTGTTGATGATGTGGAGTTTTATTTTCCTAGTGATAAATCAGTCATTCATATCCGTTCTGCATCTCGTGTAGGAGATTCTGATTTTGGTGTCAACCGCACACGCTTAGAACAAATTCGGTTAGCTTTACAGGATTTGAATATTTAATTATTGTCTGATAGCGTAGCGTGGCGCAAGCCATATCAGGATTTCCAGGATTTAAGGATTAACAGGATGAGAATAGAGATTTTATTATCGGCGTTGGTGAATGAAAGTATGAATTAATCTCACGCAGAGGCGCAGAGAGGAAGAGTTTGAGAAATGGAATTTTTGATTTTCGTATCTTGATTCAGCAACGCCAGATTTTATTACCAATTACCAATTACCAATTCTCTATTCTCTATTCTCTATTTACCAGGGCAAAAATACTTCCCACAACAAAACCTCCAAGATGCGCCCAATAAGCAACTCCTCCCGTTTCTACACTCATTTTAGCTGCTGCTTGGAGACTGGCAAAACCAGCGATGAGATTTTGTATAAAGAAAATACCAATAACTACTAATGCAGGAATATTAATTGTGGTAATGAAAAAACCGAGGAACACTAAAGTGGTAATTCTTGCTTGAGGAAACCAGATCAAATATGCGCCTAAAACTCCAGAAATTGCCCCACTTGCACCCAAGGAAGGAATTGTGGAGTATATACCAATAAACCATTGACATAAAGCAGCTATAGCACCACAGATTAAATAAAACAATAGATATTTAAAATGCCCTAATCGGTCTTCAATATTGTTACCAAATACCCACAGATAGACCATATTAGATATTAAGTGCCACCAACCTCCATGCAAAAATTGCGAGGTAAATAAGGTTGTCCACTCTCCACTCCAGTTGATGGTTAATTCTTGCGGTATTACAGCATACAATTGGAAAAATTGTTCTAGTTGTAAATTCGACAAACTTATTTCATGGAGAAAAACTAGAATATTCATGCCGATTAAACCATAGGTAAAATATGGCGTAATTCGGGTCGGGTTTTCATCGTAAAGGGGAAACACAAATATCGCAAATATTTAACTGTATATCTACAGTTAATCATAATAATTTCGGTTTTACCGCTCTCCTTCTGGAAAAGAATATTAATTTACGGCAGAATTCAGGAGTCACCGAGTCAGGAGTCGCCGAGTAAAACTGGCTTTGTGTATAGGTTTTAATTTAGATTCTGTACCTTCCAAACTACGCCACTTGCTGTAACTTGTGTATGTTGGGTTGTAGCAAGACCCAAAATCAATGGAATTTTGCCCAGTCAGGAGTTAACGTATTGAGCTAAACTTCAACAAGCCAATTAAATTCTAAGCAAAGACAAACTGTTGAGGATCATGTATAGCCTGAATTACTGAAGCTCTTATGAAACATTTAGGAAAAGAATTGTGCGTTGTTCATGGAGAAATTATTTGTCAATAATAGCGATTACTAGGTCGCGGTTCGCTGTCGCATTCCCGATACCCAAAATTTATTTATCTAAACTTGAACTAACGGCTGA
>NZ_VIKX01000275.1:53087-54229 GCF_009711935.1 Dolichospermum sp. UHCC 0259
CAGTTACGCCAGCACTGCTCAAAATAATGTTCTAGTGAATAAGCAAACTTACGTCCATCATCTACAAAATCTCGCAGTTTAATCAAGGCTGGAATTCGGTGCGTTTGTAAATTGCCAGCGTTACATTCCGTAACTACTCGCTGCAAATAAGTGGTCTTCCCTGAACCTGGTTTACCCACCATCATTAAATTCGTATTTTTTTCCAGCACTTCTAGTCCTGAAACCCTTTGCCGTTCTTCACCCAAGCCAATGCGATCTAAACTGCGATAACTTGGATTCTTACTGAAGTCTTGCCACAGGTCATCGAGTTCTGATTTCCGACTACTGCTCAGTTCCTCTAGGATGTTCACATCCACAAACAAATCACCTAAAGGAACCCAGTGATCTACACCCCATAATGGCATGGTGCTATGTAATCGGTGGATATCATCATGAAAGTGCGATCGCACTTTTTGTACCAATTCATCAACTGGATTTGTTGCCCTTAATTGGACTTTTTTTTATATTTTTGAATACTGGGGTATGTTCCTCTGGGATTCCTTGCAGGGCGATCGCATCACAACCACCGTGATAAGCATCTTCATAAGAATAACCAGCCCCTAGTTCATCATAAAAACCAACTGCAAATTTAATAGCGGCATCGTCTCCAAGGCTACTATTCATCCCCACCACATAATCAATATGTTTAACTATCTCATCTGCTTGAATTTCCGAGTAGCAAGCATTGAGAACAACACATTCAAGTCCTCGTGTAGCAAATCGTTTGAATAAATTTGCTAAAGCCTCAGTTGAAACAAGTTGTGCTTTTCCTAAATCATTTTCTAAAACTAATCCATCTTCACCAGAACCATGTCCAGAAAAGTGAACAATCTGGGGATTAAAATCCAACATGGCACGACGTAAATCATTAGGACGAACAGCCCCACGTTGCTGCAAAGTAAATTTTTCTCTATGCTGCGACCTTCGCAAACCCTCTTCAATTTCTCGCACCTCTTTATCTAAGCGCAATCTCGCTTCATTGGTGGGGCTGGAGGCTACCACTAAAATGGTTTTGCGCGAACTACTTTGAGAATTTTCCCTTTGTGCCTGTGACTTGAACCATAACTTGGGCTAAATTGTGAACCATAAAATGAGCCATAAGT
>NZ_VIKX01000276.1 GCF_009711935.1 Dolichospermum sp. UHCC 0259
CACAAATAGAAAACTGACAGACCACTAGAAGGAAAAACAGATATTTACCAAAATCATCATCGGATTAAACATTGTAACGGTAATTATATTTGGATAGCATCCAAAGGCAAATGTATTCGTGATCAACAAGGTAAGCCATATCGTTTAGTAGGCATAATTACAGATATTACAGATAAGAAAATAGCCGAAGAAGAATTAAATCTTGCGAAAGAAGAAGCAGAAATTGCTAATCAAAGTAAGAGTCAATTTTTAGCAACTATGAGTCATGAAATTCGGACTCCCATGAATGCGGTAATCGGCATGACTGGACTATTACTTGATACTCAGTTGACACCACAACAACAAGAGTTTGTAGAAATTGTTCGTAATAGTGGTGATGCTATGCTGACACTGATTAATGATATTTTAGATTTCTCAAAAATTGAATCTGGCAAGCTAGAGATAGAAGAACAAACTTTTAATTTAAGAAGTTGTATTGAAGAGTCTTTAGATTTAGTTGCTTCTAAAGCTAGTGAAAAAAACTTAGAACTTGCTTATATAATGGATGCAGAAACCTATGAATTAATTAGTGGTGATGTTGCCAGACTTAGACAAATTTTAGTAAATTTACTGACTAATGCGATTAAATTTACTAAATCTGGTGAAGTGATACTTTCATTAACTAGTAAATTAAAAGATCAGTCAGATTCTGAACTGCATGAAATTATATTTACTGTTAAAGATACTGGCATAGGTATTCCCGAAGATAGAATGGACAGACTATTTAAGCCATTTAGCCAAGTTGACGCTTCTACTACTCGTCAATATGGTGGTACAGGCTTAGGCTTGGTGATTAGTCAAAAACTAGTGGAAATGATGGGTGGCAAAATTAGTGTTGAAAGTAAAGTTGGGGAAGGATCTAGTTTTTCTTTTAATATCTTTACCTCTTCTGTGAGTAAATCTGAGCTTATCCCAGGTGAAAGTCAGCGACAATTATTGGCTGATAAACGCTTATTAATAGTTGATGATAATGTCACAAATCGCCAGTTTTTGATGTTGCAGGTTCAATCTTTTGGTATGATACCAATTGTTGCTCCATCAGGACAAGAAGCTCTGGCTTATTTACAACACCAAAAATTTGATATGGCTATTTTAGATATGGAAATGCCAGAAATGGATGGTTTAACTCTGGCTCAAGAAATTCGTAAATTGCCTAATTGCCATTTATTACCTTTGATTATGCTAACTTCACTGGGGACTGCTCAGATAGAGAATCATGCCAAAATCGGAAATATTAACTTTGCCGCCTATCTCAATAAGCCTATTAAAAAATCCCATCTTGCTAATATCTTAATTAAAATTTTTAGTAATGATGTTATACCTAAAGAAAAAACTTTATCTTTAGGATCATCACAATTTAATTCTCACCTAGCAGAGCAGTTCCCATTAAAAATTCTTTTAGCAGAAGATAATGTCGTGAATCAGAAAGTAGCTGTAAATATTTTGCAGCGGCTTGGATATCGTCCTGATGTTGTTGCTAATGGTTTAGAAGTATTAATCGCTTTACAAAGACAACATTATGATGTTGTCCTTATGGATATACAAATGCCAGAGATGGATGGATTAACTGCGACACAGAAAATCTGTGAGGAATGGCCCTTATCTGCGCGTCCTTGGATTATTGCTATGACTGCTAATGCTATGCAAGGAGATCGAGAAAAATGTTTAGCAACAGGCATGAATGACTATACAACAAAACCAATTCGACTGGAAGAATTAACAAGGGCTTTGATTGGTTGCCAGAAACCAGATTTAAGGAGTCATCAAATACATGAATCTTTATCTAATAATGTGGAGGATGTTTTGGATGTAGAAACTTTAGAAGAATTAAAAAAGAGTATTTGCAATAATGTAGTTACAGAATTTTTGGTCTTAATAGATGCTTATTTAGAAGACTCTCCGCTGCGTTTGCAGGCTTTGGATGAGGCAATTACCCAAAACAAAGCTAATAATCTCAGGTTAGAAGCGCATACACTTAAATCTAGCAGTGCTATTTTTGGAGCTAAGAAATTCTCTATCCTTTGTCAAAAATTAGAATATTTAGGACGGGATGGTAATATAGCAGATGCAGCTTTGTTATTACCTCAGTTAATCCAAGAGTACCAGAAAGTAGAGGCAGCTTTAAAATTAGAACGAAAGGTAAATTCTTGATCAAAGGAGAATTAGCAATTACTAATTACTAATTACGGCTCTTGCGTCCCTTTTATGGAGAATTAATACTAAAGTGCCAGTTTAATAAACTACGTAATCTAAAATTACTAAAGTTACGAAATCCATATCCAAGTCTTTTGATTAATTTGAGTTTATTATTAATTCCTTCTACAGTA
>NZ_VIKX01000277.1 GCF_009711935.1 Dolichospermum sp. UHCC 0259
TATTGAACCAGATGATAATAACCATCCTCATGATATTTTTCAATTAATCACTGGGGAAGATGAAAAAAAATCACAAAAATACTGATATAGTAAATGTTTAAATCTGGAGGATAAAATCATGGAATTTACTGGAACTTGGCATATTTATGAAATGTCGAATTGGGATGATGAATATTTTAATATGGAAGTACAGGCTTATATTGAAATTGATGAACAAGGAAATGGGGAGTTTCAGTTTGGATTGGTTACTGGATACATTGATGGCGATATTGTTAAAGATGGCAGTGCTAACAAATTAGAATTTACTTGGGAGGGCAATGATGAAAATGATGAGGCTTCTGGTAGTGGTTGGTTGAAATTGGAAGACGAAAATGAACTGGAAGGAAAAATCAAATTTCATCAAGGTGATAGTTCTACATTGTTAGCAAAACGGGCTTAATTATCTAAATTACAATAGATTATGAGTGACTTTGACAAAGAAGTAGCCAAAATAGAAAAGTATAATCAACCAATATTAGATGGGTTTAAAATATGGCTACAGAAAGCTAATCTTTCAGCTAAAACGATAAAAAACCACATCTTAAATATTGAGTTTTTTGCTGAATATCTTGTTGGCTATGAACCATTAGAAAAACTTGATGAAGCCGATGACCAAGATGTTTATGATTTTCTGATGGATTATTTTCCACGTAAAGCAATGTGGGCATCTGAAAGCAGCACTAAATCTTACATGACTTCTTTCAAAAAATTTTTCTCCTACATGGTGGAAACTAATAAAATTAGTCCTGAGATAGAAGCTGAAGTTAAAGAAACTCTCAAAGAGGGTAAACAGGACTTTCTTGATGCTGTGAGTGAGTAATTACCAAGATGCCAAAATCCAACAGTTTTGAAGAACAATATCCCCATATTAACCGTTTTGTAGAAGAACACGGCTGGATAGAAATTGGGGATAGAGAATATATTGATTCTTTTGTCAGAGCTTATGATTATGGTGGAACAGTTTATGAAGGGAAAAGCAGTTATCCCACAATAGAAGCTGCTT
>NZ_VIKX01000278.1 GCF_009711935.1 Dolichospermum sp. UHCC 0259
AATCTGAGTCACATCTGCGGAATGTGGGATCTAACTGTATTAACACCGCTAATACTGACAAACAAGAAAAGCTAGATAGCTTGCTGTCTCTGAATTTTCAGACTTTCAAAAAAGTCCAAGTCTTAACCGTTTAGAGTATAATTGCGTGTTTGTATCACCCAAAAAACAAAACCCCCTCTAGTTGAATAGAGGAGGTGATGTTGTTAAAAAATAAACCTGGCATCGAGCTATTTTGACGTAGGGCTACCCCTAAACTATCGTCGCCGCAGCAGCGTTTCACCTCTGAGTTCGGGAAGGGATCAGTGTGGTTCCACCGCGCCATAGACACCAGGAAAACCTTGCGGAAGTCAAAAGTCAAAAATAAGAATTGAAATTTGAAACTAACAACA
>NZ_VIKX01000279.1 GCF_009711935.1 Dolichospermum sp. UHCC 0259
GCTTCTAAGAAAAAAGCGTCTTGTCCTACATAATCAGCAAATTTCTCTTGCTTGAGTGTACCATTCCCAATCCCTTGGACAAAAGGATGCTCCAGACAAGCTTGGGCTAAATCTTGATTTTCCACCCATAATTCACTAGATAAATTCATCAGTTTCCTCACTTGTCAATTTCTCTGTGAAATTCAAATATCATATCCGCTTCGCTTAACTAATTGCACAAGCATAACAGCAAAAAAAATTGTGCTGATAGATTTTCTTAGGGGAAATTTACCATACAATATTCGATATCAACCATAGATATCATGACTGCCAACAAGACCCCACCCAGCGAGATGATCCGCGTGCCTAATGTACTAATTCCGGTAGTACGGCACTTAGCTAAAATCCACCGCGACGGTCACACAACAGCCTTACTGCAAGGATTACAGGAATTGATAGCACAGTTCGATAGCAGTGTAAAACTGGA
>NZ_VIKX01000027.1 GCF_009711935.1 Dolichospermum sp. UHCC 0259
TTATGTTTGGGGGGCTGATGTTTGGTCCCGATTTGGATATTTACTCCCGTCAATTCCAGCGGTGGGGTTTTCTGCGGTGGATTTGGCTACCTTATCAAAAAAGTTTGCGGCATCGGTCGTTTTTATCTCACGGTCCGATTATTGGTACAACTTTACGGGTGGTGTATCTAACGACTTTTGTAGCGTTGGTGGCGTTTGTGGTTGTGGTAGTTGTCACCAAGTTGGGAAATGTGGCTTGGAATTGGGGGGAAGTGTGGGGGACTCTGGGGAAGACTATCTATTTGTATTATGGAGAATTTTTTGCCCTCTTTATCGGTTGTGAACTGGGGGCAATGAG
>NZ_VIKX01000280.1 GCF_009711935.1 Dolichospermum sp. UHCC 0259
TATTGATATTTTTGAAAAATCCCAGCCAGGAAAATTTTATTTACCTAATTTTTCTGGTTGAGTTTAACTTTATCTACCAAAAAATAGAGAATATTACCGAAATTAATTTCGCTAGGTTTTAAAATAGATTCTCTCTCTCAATTAAATTAGTCATTTCGGCTTAAATAAACATGGCAATTACAGCAAAAAATATTTTTACTCTTTGCTAAAAATTTCTATTTACTAATTTTATCGATAACTATCTACATCTTTTTCGGTCAAATAAACTCTCATCAAATAATTAGATAATATTTACTACAACTCTTTCCTAAATACCTGACAATCTTTTCACGTTCCTCCGTTAAATTGCTCATTTGTTTTTGTCCATTTATGATTACCAAATGTACAGCCTGGAACATCTGAAATACCCACCTCATTGTCGGTTTATTTGTGATTTTATTGACTTGATTTCTAATCCCATCATCAAATTTAGCTAATTCTTGCCTTAATTTTCTT
>NZ_VIKX01000281.1 GCF_009711935.1 Dolichospermum sp. UHCC 0259
CAAGAATTAGCTAACCAAGCGATCGCCGAAGGAAACCCATCATCTTGGTTTGAAATTGTCTATTCAGAATCCCTTGGTGATGCAAACAAAGTTCCTTGGGCAAAATTGACCCCCCATGACTATTTACAAGAGTGGTTACATATCTATCACCCCAGTCAAGAAAAATATAAAGCCTTAGTCATTGGTTGTGGTTTAGGAGACGATGCAGAAGCGTTAGCACAAAAACAATATCACGTCACAGCTTTTGATATCTCACCCACTGCTGTTAATTGGTGTCAGGAAAGATTCCCTAACTCATCTGTTAATTATACAGTTGCCGACCTATTAGCAATTCCTAGTCAATGGCATCAAGCTTTTGATTTAGTTTATGAATGTAGAAACATTCAAGCACTACCATTAAACGTCCGTTCTCTAGCTATTGAGTCAGTTGCTTCTACGGTTGCAATCGGG
>NZ_VIKX01000282.1 GCF_009711935.1 Dolichospermum sp. UHCC 0259
CTATTACCAGATGAAAGATTTCAAAGTTTTCTGGGACAATGCAGCTTAACTCGACAAAGAGTTCAGCAGACAAAATTATATTTTCTTATCCCTCCTAGACAAAGAACTAAGGCTCGTTATCATAACGTTGATGTTTTGATAGAATGGGCAATAAAGGTCATAGAATATGAAAAACACCAAGACTTTTCTCAAATTAGCACTAGCTATAATTTAGACGATGAAGCACTATTTTTACTAAGCTTTACTTTAGGTGTAGATATTTTCAATATTCTCAAAAATCTCAAACCCTTCGTTTATAAGAACCGTCAGGAATTTACTGAAGCTCTTGTGAAACATTTAGGAAAAGAATTGTGCGTT
>NZ_VIKX01000283.1 GCF_009711935.1 Dolichospermum sp. UHCC 0259
CAGCTTACACTGGGAGAGCTTTTTTACTCACTCACCGACTTTTCAAACACCCTCTAAGTCATTTTTTAGCCCTCTTGACCAACTGATATTTTTAGGATCATTATCAATAAAAGATTCTACTTGTTTATTTCTTTGTTCAACATTATTCAAAGTTTGATTTTTTAGATAAGCCTTAAATTTTTCAACTTGACTATTATAAAAATCAATCATTCTAATGATATTTGATATTAATTCTTGCTTTGAAAAATTATAAGCCCAAGCAGCACGACTTGTTGCAATTCCTAAAGAATAAACATCAAAAATAGTATGAGTTGTTTTATCTTTTTTATCACCTAATGAAATAAAATTTTCAAAATTATCATTACGTTGGTTAATCCAATCATAATTTTCATTTGGCGTTATTTCTTGCCATTGAATAGTAGAAATATCAGCAAAGTTTTGAATAATATTTAATTTTTTCTCGCGATTTAAATAGTTACCAATATCATGATATAATACTTTGTTTTCTGGATTTTTGGTAGGATTTTTGATGAGTAAAATAATAGCAATACCTGTTTGACTACCTGAACCAAAAATTTGTCCTCCTTCTTCTTTCCAGTTTCCAACTCTCATATCACCTTTTAAATTAAAACAATAAATTCTAGTAAATTCATCTAATAAACATTTTCTGAATCCATCAGCAAATCCTTTATCAATTAAAGCCCCATTAGTTACATAACAAATGATGCCTTGATCATTTTGTTTTTTGATTCTTTCACTAGCCCATTTTATAGCTCTAATTTCCGAACCGTAAAGATTTCTAACATTTGTAGAACCCGAATATTTAGCATAACTATTTTCAATTTGTTCATCTAATTTTTCATATTTGAGATTTTTATTACCATCATTCTCATTTTTTTGTTTTGCAGAATAAGGAGGATTACCAATAATCACAGTAATATCCCTTTGCTTTTGATTAATAACCCGTTGATTATTTTCAGGAAAGATACTTTCTAACAAAAAACCTTCATTTTCAAACATTTGAAAAGTATCAGTCAAAACAATTCCATTAAAAGGTTGATACACATTACCAGTTAAATAATGATAACTTTCCTCAATATTAATCGCAGCAATATAATAAGCTAATAAAACAATCTCATTTGCGTGCAATTCTGAGGTAAACTTACGTTGTAAATCTTCAGGTTTAATTAACCCACTTTGCAACAACCGCACCATAAAAGTACCCGTACCTGTAAACGGATCTAAAATATGAACTCCCTCATCACTTAAACCGACTCCAAACTCTTGTTTTAAAGCAAAATCAGCACTTTTAATAATAAAATCTACTACTTCCACAGGAGTATAAACAATTCCTAATCTTTCTACCAACCTAGGAAAAGCCGCACGGAAAAATTTATCATATAATTCAGTAATAATTCTCTGTTTTCCTTCTGCATTATCAATACTACTAGCTCGTTCTCGCACACTTTGATAAAACTTCTCTAAAGTTTTTACTTCCTTCTCTAAAGATTGGCCTTCCAACACATCTAACATTCTTTGCATCGTCTTAGAAACAGGGTTAAACTTAGTAAACTCATAGCCCTCAAATAAAGCATCAAAAACAGGTTTAGTAATCAGATGTTGAGATAACATCTCAATAGCTTCATCTTCAGTAACATTAGGATTAATATTTTGATGTAACCCTATTAAGAATTCATCAAAAGCTTGTTTAGCTTCAGTTTGAGAGCCTTCTATCAAAGCTTTAATTCTGGAGATGTGACTATCAGCAATTTTAGCTACATCTTTTGCCCAATCCTCCCAATATCTGCGATTACCACATTTAACAACTATCTTGGCATAAATAGCATCTCGCCATTCTTCAATAGCAAAATTCAACTCTAACTGCTTATATTCTTGGGTAGATTGACCAGAATTTCTAACACCTTCTCCAGTCTTATCGTTTTCACCTCTAGCTTTTCCACCAACACCAATAATATTAATTTGAGGCGGTCTTTTCTGGTTTAAGTCAATCTTATTTACGGTGGCATTAAAACGGTCATCATGCGCTCGTAAAGCCTGCAATACTTGCCAAATAACCTTATATTTCTGATTATCTTTTAAGGCTACATCTGGGGACATATCAGCAGGTATTCCTACAGGTAAAATAATATAACCATACTTTTTACCCTCAGCTTTTCTCATTACCCGTCCTACCGACTGCACCACATCAACAACGGAATTACGGGGGGTAAGGAAAATAACAGCATCTAAAGCTGGAACATCAACACCTTCAGATAAACAACGGGCATTAGATAAAATACGACAAATATTCCCTTGTTCTGTGGTATCAGCTTTTAACCATTCTAATTTACCATTTCTTTGTAAAGAGTTTTGAGTACCGTCAACATGATCTAATTCACAATCTAATAAATCTTCATCATCAGGATTTAATTGTTGATAATCATTGATAATATTAGCAAATAATCTCACAATTGTTTCTGAATCTTGAATAGTGCGGGAAAAAGCAACCGCGCGTTTCATGGGGTAATTATCTTCTATATCTTCAATATTAGTTCCCATGCGTTTAGATAAACCATTCCAACAACCGATAATTTTAACCGCATCTTTTAAATCTAATTCATTATTTACATCAGCTAATTGTCTTTGGAAAGTAGCACTAACATACTTTTCATCTACTGCCAACACCATGACTTTATAATCAGTTAATAACCCAGTGCTTAGAGGGTGTTTGAAAAGTTTTGATGGGTAAAATTTTATGCTAATCGCCTCAC
>NZ_VIKX01000284.1 GCF_009711935.1 Dolichospermum sp. UHCC 0259
TTTTCCGTATTTACTTATCTTTACACACCTTTAATTTTTTTTGTTTACCTACTTAAACCGTCTGCGTCCTAATCGCGCTGATTTTGACTTTGAACTATTAGCCAGTCGGGCAAAAGATTTTTCTGGGGCTGAAATTGAACAAGTGATTTATGAAGGGATGCAAAATGCTTTCAGTCGCAACGAAGAATTTACTCAAGGTGATTTGTTGGATTCTATTGCTAGTTGTATACCATTAGCTCAAATCTCCCAAACTCAAATTCAATCCTTAACTAAATGGGCAGAATATAGCGGTGCTAAAAGTGCCAGTTTAAAAATGAGTGAAATTAATTTTGTGCTACCGCCTTTAGAGGTTGATAATTATTTGGAATGATCCATGATTTCAGCCACAAAATTGATTCAGGATTTAGCTAATTTTACTGGCAGTGAACAGTATTATTTACATTGGAGCAAAGTGTTAAAATACACTACAGGAGTAAATTAGTAGCGGCTCAATAAGTAGGGGTAAATATAGCGATTGCTGTCATTAATGTGACTTGAACCATAACTTGGGCTAAATTGTGAACCATAAAATGAGCCATAAGT
>NZ_VIKX01000285.1 GCF_009711935.1 Dolichospermum sp. UHCC 0259
GCTTACACTGGGAGAGCTTTTTTACTCACTCACCGACTTTTCAAACACCCTCTTACAGCTTCACCAAAACCTAAACGGTGAAACTCTTTACCATAAATATGTTCATCATCCATTGAACACAGAGAAGCATCATTTTCTTGTGCCTGAACTTTAGTATCATCACTAAATAATTTGGGAGTAGCTGTCATATAAAGACGCTTTTTCCCTTTTATAAAATCCTGGTCATGTACCTTAACAAAATATGATTCCTCATTTCCTGAAATAGTTACACCAGTTGTCCTATGTGCTTCATCACAAATAATTAAATTAAATTCAGGTAAACCTTTTAATTGTGCATCTGCAATAGATTGAATAGATTGATAAGTAGAAAAAATAACGGTTAAATCTTTTTTACTTTGAAAAGCACGATAAGAATTGATAATATCTTGAGCGTTAGTAGTAGGGGGAAAAGCTAAATCATTAACGGTTAGATCAGCGTCATCTTCTGACGCTTTATTTTTACCTACCTTTGTATCTGAACAAACAGCAATACTATGGATGGAAACACCCGTTTCTGATGTCCATTCTCTCAATGTTTGTGATAGTAAAGAAATAGAAGGCACTAAGAATAAAATTAGAGAATCTTTACCCGCAAATTGTTCTGTGATTTTTAGAGAAGTAAAAGTTTTACCTGTACCGCAAGCCATAATTAGCTTACCCCTATCCAACTCTTGAAACCCAGACATAACTTTTTCTAAAGCTATAACTTGATGAGGTCTAATTTGTTTTTTAGGTTTAAGTTTTAGCTGTTCAGGTTTTTTTAGACTAAATTTACTCCAATCTACAGGACTATTAGCTAAATCATGAATAGTTAAACGAGTAACAGGAATTTGTTGATTTTTTAGAGAAGATTCAGCGTGTTTACTCCATTTATCAGTAGTTGAAACAATTATTCTTTTGCTAAATAAAGAAGTACCTGAAGCTGTAAAAAATGAATCTATATCATGTTTTTCTAAAGTATAGCTAGAGTTATAAAACTTGCATTGAATAGCACAGTAGTCTCCGGTATCACGTTCTTCTGCTACTAAATCAATACCTGTATCTGGGGCATTACCCCGTTTAGGAAAATCCATCCACATCCACACATTACTAAAATGCTCTTGATAAAGCGGATCTGTTTTCAGGAAACTAACCATCAACCGTTCAAACTTATCGCCTAAGTCACGATTGGAATTTGCATCTTGTCTAAATTCTTCTAATATTGTGTAAATAGTAGTTGTAGTCATTTCAATAGTTTATGTAAAAATTTATTGGCAGTGGCTTAATCTCTAGGCATACAGCTAGGATACTCAACTGTAATGATAAATTACCATGAGTGATGACAAATATTTATACTCAATGACATCAAACGTAAAAATAGAGACGCTAATCTTCACCAATAATCAAATATTGATGGTTTTTTATACTGCGGCTCATGCTTGGGAATTTAGGATAATTAGCTCTGATGGTTGGGTTTATGGTAAGAAGGGGATTTATTACACAGCAGACGCGGCGTTAAAAGTGGCTAGGGAATGGGTACAAATTTGATATCGCCCCTAGCAGAATATAAGCACAGCAATTAACCATGCAAAATCCAGTTTTATTTAAATCATAAGATTGTTTAATCATTGTTTATAAAACTAAAAAAAAGACTGGAATCCTTGATAACTACTATATCTGAGCATTAAGGGATAAAAAATATAAATTATTTTCCATTTTTGGAAGAAAAGTCACTTGATTTTTCTCCCAAAAATAGCTTTAATGAGGTATCTGAATAAATTATCTAAATATAAAACCAGCACAGAGCGAGAAATAGATTAGTTTTACTTATCTTTTTCTATGCTTTCTTTTGGGCTTTAGGAGAAAACAATGGTAGCAACAACAAAAACTTCATCAATCGAAATAGTTAGCGATAGGGAAGAAAACATGAGAGCAATTGCTTACAGCATGGATTTATTAATCCCAGGTATCTATTTATGGTTTTTTGGTTTTGCTATTCGCATTGGTGGAGAAACTCCAGATGATAATCCATACAAATATCCTGGAAAAATCAATAGTCCTTTTGGGATTGCATTAGTTCTACCTGGCTATAAAATCTATACAACTTATCAGGGTATCTATGACCCTGAATAAGCACCGTCTTGACGGATTGCCATCTTTTCCGTCAAGAATACTTGACGCTATTAAATTTGAGCAAATACTGATGGATGCAGGGTATTCAATTACTGCAAGCGCACCAGCAAACGGAGATAGAATAAAAGTGTGGTGGTCACATCCTACATATCGCAGAATAGAATCCATCTATAACCAAGACAAAACGATAGCAATAACCGCTTATCACCCTAACTAAATATTTTTAAATCGTAACCAAAACACACTAAAAAAATTAGCTAGAATTCCCTTTTCATCGGGCAGTCAAGGGATAACATATATTTTATATATTAGTCATATCATCTGATATCGAAAAATACTGATATCAGATGATATTTTTTGATATCTAAAATGGTATATCATCGGGGTCTTTCACATCAGAATAGTCTATCTGTGGCTTGTTTAGGTGCTTGTTTTTATACCTTTCAAAGACATCATTCAAATAGCTTAAATCTGGCTTGTCTTTTAAAATTATCTTTTCCAGAAATTGCCATTTGTTCTCGATTTTTCCATGAATAACCATAACCAAGCTAGTTGATAACGTGGCTTTATTTTCTAAGTCTTGATAATCAATATCTAATTCTGCAATTATTTCATTCTTAAATTCAGTTGGTATCATTGTTCTGTTTCCTGAGTATCTATTAAAAATTGCTTTGGTACATTACGATTAAAAAAATCAATGTCTGGATTTTTAACTGCGGGCAACTTAGAGGGTGTTTGAAAAGTTTTGATGGGTAAAATTTTATGCTAATCGCCTCAC
>NZ_VIKX01000286.1 GCF_009711935.1 Dolichospermum sp. UHCC 0259
CACAAATAGAAAACTGACAGACCACTAGTAGTTCGTCAAATTTATTTTGACGGGTAATAATAGGAAAAACTTCTGTTTTCCCTCCCTACTCCCCCTACTTGCCTTTACCCGTCAATTAGTTCTTGACAGACTACTATTTCCCTCCCGGACGCTCCGCGATCGCTATAATTACATTAATTATTCCCTATACTCCTTTAGCCTCTGTCCTGGGATTTCAAGCCTTACCTTTGAGTTTTGTCCTCATTCTAATGGCCATAGTCGCCCTCTACGTCACGGCTGCGGAAATTGTTAAGGGTATTTTTTACAGTCGCATCAAGTTTTGAGAGGATATCTGAGAAGTTAAATGTTATCTGTAGTTATCCGCTACCCTAAGAACGTGATTTGAGCTAGAATTTTGCAAAGTGCGCCCTGCTGGAATCGAACCAGCCTGAAGACGAATTATGAGTTCGTTGCCTCCCCAATCGGCCAAAGGCGCTTATTTACTTGGATTTTGACCTTGTAATTTCAGCTTAGTCATTTATTTTATGACTTCACTTTAACCACAGTACACCATTATATCATAATTTGGCAACCTATAAACAATCATCAAGCACAATTCCCGATTTTTCTTCCTCTTGGGTGTAGAGAATGGGAAGTTTTGCTAAGATAAAAAATGCCAAATTCAAAAATCCCCATTAGCATATATAGTAACTAAATCTAAATTTCTATTTTCTGATGAAAATAAATACTACTGTACTACTAACCTTAATTTTGTTAACTCTGATGTTGGGTGCCGGTTCTGCGAGTGGTTTTTTGGGCTTTACCTTGGGAAGTATGGCACTTAAAGGTGTTACTACACCAGATGGTCGTCCTGTGACTAAACTTAACAGCAATAAGGCTAATAACTCCCAGGATGAAAGTGTAGCGTTTTTAAAAGAAGAAGATATTCTCAAAACCGTGAAATCACGAATTAACGACAAAAAAAAGGGTAATAAACCAGACAAATCTGAAGAAGAAGAAGAGATTAAAGTTACCAAACCGCAACCAAACGAAACACCCGTAGTCGAAGAGACTTCTCAACCAGGATTTCCTGTAACGGCTGAAAGTGAAGGTGTTACCATGTCTGTAAAATCTATTCGCTATTCCGGTGGTGATTTACTACTAAGAGTAAATATGCAGAACAAAGGTGCTGATTCTGTGAGGTTTCTCTATAGCTTTTTAGATATTAGTGATGACAAAGGCAGAACTTTGAGCGCCATTACCGAAGGTTTACCCGCAGAACTGCCCGCCAAAGGTGCAGAATTTAAAGGTACAATCAGCATTCCCACTGCTTTACTTGATGATGTCAAGCAGATATCTTTATCGTTAACTGATTATCCGGCTCAAAAACTCAAGTTACAATTGTCTGATATTCCTGTAGAGAAAGATAATTAGGGTTTGCTAAAAAAGTCTTTTCGTGGGGGCTAGGAGTCAGGAGTCAGGAGTCAGGAGTCAGGAGGAAGAAGAAAGAAGGAAGTATACTAAACACGGGTGGGATATAAACTTTTGCCAAATGACAAAGAACCCAGATGTGTAGTGTAGGGTTTAGCAGTGCTAAACCCCTACCCTTAGAATCAAATAATCAAACCCTAATTTAAAATTCGATTTGGGATTTTCTGCTCCAGTTGTTAAATTCTACACTATCTTAGACAGTGAGTGCTTTTTCTACCTTAAGTTGGACAGATACAGGACTGCGATTGTGTAGCGTGCTAGTGCTAATTGCTATCAATGCTTTTTTTGTGACGGCGGAGTTTTCAATGGTGACGGTGCGACGAACTCGGATTCAACAGTTGGTACAAGCTGGTGATATTCGAGCGATCGCAGTGGAAACATTACAACGTAGTATTGATAGACTACTATCTACAGCCCAATTAGGTATTACCCTTTCTAGTTTGGCGCTGGGTTGGATTGGCGAAAGTACAATTGCTGTATTGGTAGAAAAATGGCTCTATTCCTGGCCATTAAGTTTCAGAATTAATTATCTACTCGCTCATTCTTTATCGGTCCCCATTGCCTTTTTTGCTATTGCTTACTTGCAAATTGTGTTAGGAGAATTGTGTCCAAAATCAGTGGCTATGTTATATTCTGAACACCTAGCTAGATTTTTGGGACCATCTGTTAAATCTATAGTCCGGTTCTTCAGTCCCTTTATTTGGGTTCTTAATCAATCAACTCATTGGCTATTAAGATTGTTTGGAATTGAATACACTGGTCAAAGTTGGCGACCGCCTGTGACACCGGAAGAGTTACAATTAATTATCTCTACAGAACGAGAATCTACGGGTTTAGAAAATGCCGAACGAGAACTTTTAAATAACGTCTTTGAATTTGGGGATATTACCGCTGAAGACATTATGATTCCTCGCACTAGCATTATTGGTATCCCCATAACTGCGAGTTTTCAAACCTTACTTGAGGAAATAGCCACCACTGGTCATTCTCGCTATCCTATTATTGGTGAATCTTTGGACGATATTCGCGGTATAGTGTACTTTCAAGATTTAGCACAACCTTTGGCGTTAGGAAAAATCACCCCAGAAACACAAATTCGGACTTGGATGCGTCCACCTCGATTTGTACCAGAACAAACGCTTTTAAGTGAACTTTTGCCAATGATGCAGCAGGAGAAACCCGCTATGGTGATGGTGGTGAATGAGTTTGGGGGAACTGTAGGACTGGTCACTATTCAAGATATTATTGCGGAAATTATTGGTCATGCTGGTGAACTTGACAGTACCAATGATTTATTGATTCAAATGGTAGACAAACAGACATTTTTGGTACAAGCGCAAATTAATTTAGAAGAAGTTAATCAAATCTTACATCTCAATTTACCTTTAATTAGAGAATATCAAACTTTGGGCGGATTTTTGCTTTATCAATGCCAAAAGATTCCCAACAAAGGTGAGATATTCCATTATGACAATCTTGAATTTACTGTCATCTCTGTTACTGGTCCGCGTCTTCACCAAATCCAAATTAGAATTTTAAATGGAGATGAATAGTAACTTTGTCAAAATGGCGATCGCTCTACTTTGATATTATTGGATATTGGTTATAATATAGTATTAAGAATTATAAATATTCTTTGCTAATTAAAAACTACAGAGATGTTTATAATTGATCCATTTGTCACTAATTCAGAATGGTTGCATCAACAAAAAACACAAGAAAAAAAATACTCTTCATTTTGACTCCAAACACCTGACTGGGCGCAGGCCCTGCGCCCCTACTCCCTACTCCTTAATCCCTACATTTTAGCACTTCCTATGAATAATGATAAAGCAGTGATGAATTGGCAAGAACTCACTTCATCTAATGTAGTTGAGAATACAAACTCCAACTTTTTGGCAGAAATTGTTCAAGAAACTTTTGCTTTAACCCGTCGTCTATTTATTCAACTCCAACGTCGTCCCTCTAGCTTGATAGCAGGGATTATTCAGCCCGTTATGTGGTTGGTTTTGTTTGGGGCTTTATTCCAAAATGCGCCTACAGGCTTATTTGGTAGTACGACAAATTACGGACAATTTCTAGCAGCAGGTGTGATAGTATTTACTGCTTTTGCTGGGGCGTTAAATGCCGGCTTACCTGTGATGTTTGATAGAGAATTTGGCTTTTTAAATCGCTTGCTGGTTGCACCTCTAGCTTCGCGCTTTTCAATTGTTTTTGCTTCTGCTATTTTTATTATTAGCCAAAGTTTACTCCAAGCAGCGGTAATTGTGGCAGCAGCGGCATTTTTAGGGGCTGGTTTACCTGATATTACAGGATTATGTGCGATCGCTCTCATTGTCTTTCTACTAGCTTTAGGTGTCACCGCTATTTCTTTAGGTTTAGCCTTTGCATTACCCGGACACATTGAACTTATCGCCGTAATTTTTGTAACTAACCTCCCATTATTATTTGCCAGTACAGCCTTAGCTCCTTTGTCCTTCATGCCCGGTTGGTTGCAGGTTATCGCTACCCTCAACCCTCTCAGCTATGCAATTGAACCCATTCGCTATTTGTATTTACATAGCAGTTGGGGATTAAATGATATCGTTATGCACGCCTTTTGGGGTGATGTTACCTTTGGGGTAGCGTTGTTAGTATTACTCGGTTTTGCACTAGTGGCTTTATTGAGTATCCAACCTCAACTACGTCGCAGTCTTGCTTAAAAATATATAAGGGGAAATTTCATGAAAAGTCCATTTTTACCAGTTCGCAAAATTATTGTTGCCACTATCGCCGGCATAAGTTTCGCTTCTCTATTAGGAGTATCACCCACCTTAGCTAATCCTAGTCAACCTTTTGGGACTTTGGAAAGCGATCGCAATAGCAATAGCTTATCTGGTAATGGCTCAGATTTCAACCCGCTAAATCTCATGCACACCCTACAAAATAGCAATACCCAATGGAATGCTGAACAACAAAATCAACAGTTAGATCCAGCCATAGCCGCATTTAGGGCAGAACAACAGAAACTACTTCAACCTCAACTACAACAAAATCCCGGCACTTCTGCCATTATCCCTGGACAAAATCTTTTTCCTCTACAGATTTTACCATCATCAGGTGGAACAACACCTAAATAGGAAATACTGGGCGCAGACCCTGCGCCCTCAAGGAGTTACTTAATGATTAAAGTCCCAGTTTTGCTAAAACATCACTAGCATGGGTGGGGGTATTCACGGCTGTATCAACATGAATGATTTTACCATCACCATCAATTATGTAGGTAACACGCTTGGCATAACCACCACCATCAACATCATAAGCGGTGATGATGCTTTTGTTTGTATCAGCTAATAAAGGGAAATTCAGACTATATTTGGAAGTAAATGCTTGGTGAGCTACTTCATCATCAGCACTCACACCTAACACGACGATACCTTTACTTGTATATTCTGACTGAGCATCGCGGAAACTGCAAGCTTGTTTAGTGCAACCTGGTGTGTCATCTTTGGGATAAAAGTAGAGAACCACTGTTTTACCAGCAAAATCAGACAATGAAACTGGATTGCCGTTAGTATCTGTAGTGGTAAATGCAGGTGCGTCTGTACCAACTGTTAGAGGCATAATTCACCTTATCCTGTTTAAAAAATATTCATGCAATCAAGATTTTACAATAATTTACAATATTTAAATAACTTGCTTACCGAATATTCTGCCAAAGAAGTATTTATTTTCAAAATCTTGACAAAAAGCCCAACTTAGAGTAATAAAAATGCCTACAGTGGATTCCTCCAACCTTAAACCCTTAGTTTATACTAGCAAAGCCCTAGAAAGAGCCGAGCGATCGCTAATTTGTTCGCCCTTTAACCTGAATTTGTTTATAGCCATGACTAGCCAAAGTATCCAACTAGGTGCTATAGCAATGGAGAGAGGAACTCAACAAAGTTACACCAAGCAACCGTTATCAGAATTGACCTGTGAAAATGCTTTAGCCTGGTTAATTGATGTGGGAGTATTGCGGCGAGAAGTTGATGGTCAGGGGATTACAGACAGTTTTCGCCTAACTCCCTTGGGTCATCAATTGATTGTCAAATTAAAAGATCAGGAATTGCGTAATCCTTCCCTGAGCGATCGCTACAATGATTTTATGACTCGTTGGTTACGTTTACCCTTTTAAAATACCTCGTTCCTAGTCTCCGGCTAGGAATGCCAATGTTGAGGCTCTGCCTCATGTGTATCTCAATGTTAATATTCACAAAACCGCCCTGACCCTTCCTCCTTTAAGAAAGAAACATAGAAAAGAATAACAATTTATTCACAGATGCACTACTAAATATCAACATACTAAAATATCATTAAAAATGAAATCAATCATGGTAGTGGGAACAACATCCCACGCAGGGAAATCACTCATAACCACAGCTATTTGTCGGATTCTTTCCCGACGTGGCTGGCGAGTATCTCCCTTTAAAGGTCAAAACATGGCTTTAAACGCCTATGTTACCGCCAGTGGTGGTGAAATAGGCTATGCTCAAGCAGTGCAAGCTTGGGCAGCGGGAATACCCCCTCTGGTAGAAATGAACCCCATTTTACTCAAACCCCAAGGGGATATGACATCTCAAATTATCCTCAAAGGTAAAGCCATAGGTAAAGTCAGTGCCTCAGATTATTACGAACAATATTTCGACATCGGTTGGCAGACCATCAAAGAATGTCTACAATACCTATCTACAGAATTTGATGCCCTCGTGTGTGAAGGTGCGGGTAGTCCCGCCGAAATTAATCTCAAACACAAAGATTTGACTAATATGCGGGTGGCAAAACACTTGAATGCACCCACACTTTTAGTAGTTGACATTGATAGAGGTGGAGCATTTGCTCATGTCATCGGCACATTAGAACTATTAGATCCAGACGAACGCGCCTTAATTAAAGGAGTCGTCATTAATAAATTTCGAGGACAACGCTCAATTCTCGAACCCGGAATTAAATGGTTAGAAGAACGGACAGGGATACCTGTTGTCGGCGTAATTCCCTATTTAGAACAAGTTTTTCCAGCGGAAGATTCCCTCGATTTACTAGAACGCAAACCTACAAAGGCTAACTCTGAACTAAATATTGCGGTGATTCGTTTACCCAGAATTGCCAATTTCACAGATTTTGATCCCTTGGAATCAGAACCATCAGTCACAGTAAAATATTTACATCCCAAGCAAAGTTTAGGACATCCAGATGCAGTAATTATTCCAGGCACAAAAACCACCATTGCCGATTTAATTACCTTGCAAAAAAGCGGTATGGCAGAAGCAATTCAAAACTATGCGGCTTCTGGTGGCACGGTTTTAGGCATTTGTGGCGGTTTCCAAATGTTGGGACAATCTATAGCTGATCCAGAAGGAATGGAAGGACAAGTTGGTAAATATCCAGGGTTAAGTTTATTACCTATAAAAACAGTAATTACTGGTCAAAAAACTGCCCGTCAGCGTCAAGTTACCTCCAATTATCCCCAAGCGGGTTTACCTGTCACCGGGTTTGAAATTCACCAAGGAAGATCCCGCATAGAAAACCCAGCAGATCAAAAATTCTGTCAACCTCTATTTGATGATGCTAATTTAGGGTTAGTAGACAGTTGCCAATCAGTTTGGGGAACTTATCTACATGGAATCTTTGATAATGGTCCTTGGCGACGCGCTTGGGTAAATCGTCTCCGTCAACAACGGGGTTTAAAATCTTTACCCACAGGTGTAGCTAACTACAAAGAACAGCGAGAGCAGATGTTAGATTCTTTAGCCACTCAAATTGAAGAACATTTAGATTTAACACCTTTTATATAAGTGTTGCTGAACAGTTGTCGGTGAAGGTAGGGAACTCTCATTTTGAAAAAAATAAGGTTAGAATTGCGGATTATATGGATTACGCAGGAAAAAGGTCTGAATCACGGATTAGACGGATTGCACTGATTTCACGGATTTTGGTAACTCCTATCATAGCAAACAACCTAATCCGCGCCATCTTTTAATCTGTATAATCCGCGATCCTGACTTTTGAGCGATACCCGGATTCATTCAGAAATGTAAGGGTTTAAATGTCATGAAACCTTAAAATGAGAATTGCTGAAAAGAGATTTATGGTATTGACAAAGAATTTTTAAAATGTTATCATGAGTTTGATAAGGAAGGACTATCTTGCAGTTATTAAATTAATAAACAGACAAAATCCCCGACTTCTTCAAGAAATCGGGGATTTGATTGCAAACTAAACCTTACACTTACAGCATGGGTGCAAACTGAGACTTATCAGGTACTTCCGCGTACTCAGCCACAATTTGCCGAAGTTCGTCACCATTAATGGTTTCCTTTTCAATCAACAAATCAACCAAACGATCTGCCAGACTGCGATGATCACGCATGATCTTCTTGGCGTTGGTATAGCATTCTTCCACAATCAGTCTGACTTGAGCATCAATACGACAGGCGATCGCTTCCGAATACTCAGAACGGGTTGTCCAGTCACGACCCAGGAACACTTCACCCTGTTGGCTTTCCAGAGATAAAGGCCCTAAATCAGACATTCCAAACCGTGTTACCATTTGTCGTGCCATTCCTGACAACTGCTGCAAATCGCCACCAGCACCAGTTGTGACCTCTGCTGCTCCGAAAATTACCTCTTCAGCAGCCCGACCACCTAAAGCCCCTGTAATTCTGGCTTTTAGCTGAGAACGGCTAATTAGACCTTGTTCCTCATTAGGTGTAAACCAAGTTAAACCCTGAGCTTGTCCTCTGGGAATCAGAGTCACTTTTTGCACGGGGTCATGGTCTTTGAGTAAAGTCCCGACCAAAGCATGGCCGATTTCATGGTAAGCAATCAGACGCTTACTCTTGCTATCTACCAGGGGAGTACCTTCCATACCAGCAACTACCCGATCAACAGCATCATCAATTTCTAGCAAAGTGATGCCTTCTTTGCGTCTTCTGGCTGTGAGAATTGCCGCTTCATTGAGGAGGTTAGCTAAATCTGCACCGGTAAATCCAGGAGTCCGACGAGCGATCGCTTCTAAAGATACACTAGGATCTAACTTCTTATTTCTGGCATGAACTTGTAATACTTCCAAACGACCTTTAATGTCTGGTGCATCTACAGTTACCTGTCTATCAAAACGACCAGGACGCAACAAAGCTGCATCTAGGACATCAGGACGGTTAGTAGCAGCAATAATAATAATGCCGGTATTACCTTCAAACCCATCCATTTCTGTTAATAATTGGTTGAGGGTTTGTTCCCGTTCATCATTCCCACCACCGATACCAGCGCCCCGTTGACGACCCACCGCGTCAATTTCATCAATAAAGATGATACAGGGAGCATTATCTTTGGCTTTCTTGAACAAGTCACGGACACGGGAAGCACCCACACCCACAAACATTTCCACAAATTCCGAACCGGAGATAGAGAAGAAAGGTACACCAGCTTCACCAGCGATCGCTTTTGCCAGTAAAGTTTTACCAGTTCCTGGAGGTCCAACCAACAGTACACCCTTGGGAATGCGAGCGCCCACAGCAGTAAATTTCTCAGGTTGTTTCAAGAAAGTGACAACTTCCTGTAATTCTTCCTTCGCTTCTTCAATTCCCGCTACGTCATCAAACTTCACCCCGGTTTTCGCTTCCATTTGGAAACGAGCGCGGGATTTGCCAAAATTCATCGCTTGTCCAGGACCACCGGGAAGATTATTAGAACGACGGAACAAAAAGAACAAGCCAGTAATCAATAGAACTGGGAAAACTAAATTACCCAAAAGTCCCCAGATTGCCCCATCATTTCGCATTGGATGGGCATCAAAACTAACTTGCTTCTCCCGCAGCTTTTGAATTAATTCAGGCGCATTCACAGGCAAATCTACCCGCCAGCGTTGAGTGCGATTTTCGATGTCTTGGTCATTAGCTTCAATAATTGCGGTTCTACCACCATCGTATAAATCCACATTGATAACACGATCTGCATCCAAGTATTCTAGAAAGCGCCCATAGGTCATTCGGGTATTGGCAGCGTTTTTACTTGTGTCCGCAGGAACGCCGGCAAAAGCACCTTGCCAGAAGAAAAAGCCGATTACCAAAGCCAGCACTGACCAGAGTGCTACGACTCTCCAAGAAAATTTCATCTTTAATTTGCCTCTAAATGTCAATATGCTATACAACAGTCTGAACTATGATTTGTGTGATTAATCTGATTTAGATGATTAATTAATTTGTCACAGCAATTAATCATAAAAATTCCAGTTTCAGCGGATGACGATTTGCGTGATTAATTTGATTTAGATGGTTAATTAATTGGTAAAAGCAATCAATTAGTCACAAAAATCACAAAAATCATCAAAATCACAGTTAAGACAGCCTGAGAATGAGATGTTCTATGGCAGATTCACGATTTTTATCAAGAATCTTAATTAAACTTAACTTAATTCTAATACAAACTTAGCACACAAGCACAAGCTCAGGGTAAGAAGTTGATATAAAAACAGTCAGAACCCGCTCCTGATAAGATTTTGGATTTTGGATTTTGGATTATTAAAGGCTTACTGTACAAGCTTTACATTATTAAAATTGGTATAGCAGCGCTCGAATTAAGAAACAAAAAGCCTATACACCACCACTCTTCTTTCTCTTTCTTCCTCTTTCTTCTGACTCCGAACTCCGAACTCCGAACTCCGAACTCACTTCCCTTCCGTAATTTTTAAGGTATAAGGTAGGGATTCATTCTCCTTGTAAGAACCAATCCAAATTTGATAAGTACCTTTTAGCCATTCCCCAACAATACCGGGGTTTTTACCGTCAAAGTCATCATTGCACCAAGTTCCACCGGGTCCTTTAATAATCATGGTGGTGTCTGCCGGACTTTGGACTACTAATTTCAGATAGTCAAACTTACTGGTAAGTTTCAAGGTATGATCTGGGACTTCATCCATAAATCCTTGACAAGGTCCAGTTGGTGGTGTTTCTGCTTTTCCTGCTATTTTGCTTCCCGGTGTTGCCCCACCACTCATTCCCCTGACTGTCAAGGGATCTGGAGAAAATGGATGTTGAATAGTCACATCTCCAAAAATCGGCGCGGCTGTTTGAGCATTAGCCACTAGATTAAATCCGGCTGTAACGCACAGTACAACTATGATTCCTATAGGAAAAGCTGTTTTTAACATTGCATTTATAGAAGAGTGCTAAATACCTTTGAAGACATGAATTTACGGTCTCAAGTTCCTTTAGATAAAAGACTTGAGTACCGCAGAGAATTTAAAATTCCCAAAAATTCTTACCCAATACCCAGTAATTAATTGTTGCCAATTGCTTGGTTTAAGCGGGATTTATCTAAACCAATCTGATTAAGTAGTAACCAAGATTGAATTAAATCAGGTCCATGTACATCCCCTGTTAATCCTGCTCTGAGCGATCGCATCACTAAGCCTTTTTTCACATTCTCTGATTTCACAACCTGCTTAATAATACCTTGAGCGACATCGGCAGTTAACTCTGGTTGACTTTCTAAAACTGTGATAATTGCTTGTAGGACAGTCTTCACTCCTTCTTGCTGTAATTGTTGACTGCCTTCTTCAGTCAATTCTACCCCATCGGTAAAAAATACCTTGGTCATCTCCACAGCATCCACCAACCGAGTCAAACTAGCAGCAATTAACCCCACTAGCTGCTCTAACCAAGCACGTTCTCTCCCCTCTGTCAATGGAAATCCAGCTTTTTCCCAGTAGGGGATGAGCAAATCTGTCAGTTGTTCAACTGGCATACTGTGAAGATATTGGCTATTTAACCAATCCAACTTATCCCAGTCAAATTTAGCACCAGCTTTATTCACCCGCTCAAAGCCAAAATCCTTGGCTGCTGATTCTAAATTGAATATTTCTTGCGTAGAATCCGCCGGCGACCAGCCCAGCAAAGTCATATAATTGACTAAACCTGCCGCCGTAAAGCCCATATTTTGAAAGTCACAAATGGAAGTTACTCCATCTCGCTTCGATAATTTGCGCCCTTCTTGATTCAAAATTAAGGGTGTATGGGCAAATTCGGGAATCTTCGCCCCGAAAGCTTCATACAACAGGATTTGTTTAGCCGTATTGGCGATATGGTCTTCACCACGAATGACATGACTAATTTGCATATCAATGTCATCTACAACCACCACAAAATTATATAGTGGTTGACCAGTCCCATCACTAGCAGCGCGAGCAATGACCATATCACCACCCAAATCGCTACCACGCCAACTCATTTTTCCCCGAACTAAATCATTCCAGACAATTTCCCGGCCATCATCTATTTGGAAACGAATTACCGAAGAACGTCCTTGTGCTTCAAATTCAGCCCTTTTTTCTGGGGTGAGGTGACGGTGGCGGTTATCATAGCGGGGTGCTTCCCCTCTAGCTTTTTGCCCTTCTCTCAAAGCATCTAATTCTTCAGATGTTGTGTAGCAGCGATAAGCCAATCCTTGGTCTAGTAATTTTTGAACTGCTTCTTTGTAAAGATGTAGGCGTTGAGATTGAAAAAATGGCCCTTCATCCCAATTCAATCCTAACCAGCGTAGTCCATCCAGAATATTATCTGTGTATTCTGGGCGCGATCGCTCTAAATCAGTATCTTCGATTCTTAAAATAAACTTGCCATCATGGTGACGAGCAAACAAATAGTTAAATACAGCCGTTCTCGCTGTACCAATATGTAGATTTCCGGTAGGACTCGGAGCTATGCGAACTCTGACAGTCACAATTAATTCTCTCTTTTACAAATCATGATTACACATACTGAAATTGAAACTTGCGAGCCTGTTTATAAACCCGTTATTTCATATTCAGTATTTTAGAACGGGACTGACGGGGCTCGAACCCGCAACTTCCGCCGTGACAGGGCGGTGCTCTAACCAATTGAACTACAGTCCCTTGTTTTTTGCTTAACTTGCACTCTCACTATTATGCCCAGTCTTTTTATTTTTGTCAAGTAGTTCGAGAAAAAATTTTTTCAGAGGTAATTAGGGCTGACGCACCGACTCAATAAGTGATTCCCAAAGCCGAAAACGACATAATTTCGTTCATTAATCTCAGGACAGGTTGGTACAGAGCGTAGGTATTATCAAATTAAGCTCCCAAGTGTTTCAGTATTTCTAGTTGAATCTGTCCATACTGCTGTTTTAACAAGCCTTTACTTGTTTCTGATTCACTAGAAACCTTGATGCTCTGACTTTGTTGCACCCAATTTTTGAGATTTTGTGTTTGTGAGGGAGCAATACTAATACTGAACATATTAGTGCAGCAATGTGAAGGTTCTAAAGTAAAGAAAAGTAAGGAATAGGACTCATTTTCTGCCAATGACCACACCAATTTGAGATTTTGGGAATTTTGCATATCTAAGTAACATGGCAGCCATTTAGGAGTAAGGTCACGGTCGTAAAGCAGTGTTATCCATAACAACATCGGATGGGGATGTGTAATAAAAATAAATCTAGTGTAGCGTGTAGTATGGGCATAATTTTGAATTTCTAATTCTGGCAACATTATCCATAAAGAAGCTGTAAATACGTTGTTTTCACTAATTAGTTGAGGAAAAACAATTTTTTGAGTCGGTTTATTTTGAGGCCAAGTAAATTGTTGATCAAGTATTATTTTTGTTTTAGATAATTCAGAATTTCCCAAATCTGAATTTAAAACTGTTTTGTCTAAGGATTGTTCTATTTTGTCCAAAACCTGGAGAATTTCCATCATATTTTGGGGACGTTGATCTGGCTTTTTCGCTAAACAATTCATAATTAAATCATTTAGTTGCTGTGGGACTTGGAGACGAGGTTTCACATCTGATATATGTTTTGGTGATTCAAATAAATGTACTTGATACCAAGCCCCAAATCCTTCCGCTGTTGGTTGCCAAGGTTTTTGCCCTGTCAACATTTCAAACATGACTACACCTAAGCTATAAATATCAGAGCGACTATCTATATCTTCACCGTCTAATTGTTCAGGAGAACAGTATGGCAAAGTTCCATAAAACTCTTCATCCTTAGTCATTGATTCTGTACTATTGAGAAATTTGGCGATGCCAAAATCCAATATTTTAACTAATTTACCTAAGATGGGATCTGGAGTGACAATAATATTAGCTGGTTTAATATCTCTATGAACTAATGGCTGAATTTTTCCGTCAATATTGACACCTTGATGAGCGCATTTTAAGCCTAAACAAATTTGCCGAGATAGATTGAGAAACACTGGGACAGACAGAGGAATTAATTCCTTTAAACTTTGTCCAGATAAATATTCCATGACATAATATGGGTTGCCATTACTCGTTACACCATAATCATAAGCATGAACAATATGAACACTTTTTTGGCTTAAAGCTGCACTGAGAAGAGCTTCACGGTTAAAGCTTTCTTGTCTTTGAGTATCAATAACAGTTTCAGATAAAAACTTAATGGCTACTGGTGTTCCTCCTAGCAGCATATCTTCTGCTAAGAATACCTCACCCATGCCACCTCTTTCAATTAGTGTTTTAATTTGATAACGGTTGGCCACCAACTCCTGATTTTGTGGAGGCAGGTATGGACTATTATTCACGTTAATAACCTCTACAGTCAAGATGGGATTTATTTTGAATGATGACTATTTGTAGTTGAACCCTTTTTTAAGAAACTATCAAATACCTTACGTACCCATAATTTAACATAACCTTTAATTTTGTTTCTGTCTCTATTTAAATTGGTTGCTATTTGTACCTTAAGTTTTTCATAGTCAATTTTCAGTAAGTTTTTAGCTTCCTGACTGGAAATATTGGTATTTTCTAGATGACTGAGATTTATCCAATCAGCTAGACATTGACGTTGTGTAGCACTTAAAGTCAAGGTCATGACTTTGGGTTGATTATTGGGGTTTTCTAAGGTAAAAAATAATAGATGATAATAGCCTATTCTTTCTAAAGATTTGACAATTTTTTGCCCAAGGTCATTTTTCATATCTAAATAGTTCGATAACCATCTAGTCAGAACAGATTCTTCATTATATAGCATGATTATCCATAATACCATTGGATATATCTGAAATTGGCTAATAAATTCAGTATGATGTTTTTTATTGATTAATTGATCAATTTCTTTTTGGGGTAGCATTGCCCAAAATGTGGGAATAACGGCTTCTTGTGTGTATAAAAGATGGGGAAATCCAATTAATGCTTTTGGTTTATCTTTGGGCCATTTTTTCTGCAAACATTCTTTTTCAGTAATTGCTGTAATCGGTATTAATTCTACGGCTGCTGTGGGAACTAATGGCTGATTACTGCTTTTTTTAGGATTAATTATGAGATTTTCTTTATCTAATTGTGTTTTAACTTTATCTAAAACATTTAATATTTCTTGAACGCTTTGGGGTCTTTTATTTGGGTCTTTAGCTAAACAATGGATGACTAATTTCTGTAATTCATCAGGAACTTCAATTAAAGGATTTACCTCTGCAAATGTTGGCGGATTTTTAAAGTGATGAAGTTGATACCAAGTACCGAAGGATTGACTCGTATTATGTAAGGGATGTTTTCCCGTTAACATTTCAAACATTAATAGTCCCAAGCTGTAAATATCAGAACGGGCATCTATATGTTTTTGTCCTTCCATGTGTTCTGGAGATGAGTATGGTAAACTCCCCACAAAGGATTCTGTTAGTGTCATTCCACCAGTTTCTGTTAAAAATTTGGCAATTCCAAAATCAAGAATTTTCACCATTTCTGACTTTTTACCGGTTTCGTTAATAAAGATATTTTCTGGTTTAATATCTCTATGAACTATAGGATAAATTTTACCTTTGAGGTAAACACCTTGGTGAGCGCAATGCAAACCCAAACATATCTGCTGACAAATTTCTAAAAATACTGGTAAATTTAAATAATTTTTTTTAATAATTAAGTTTAATGGTCTACCGCGCAGATATTCCATGACGTAAAAGGGGATTTTCTGCTCAGTTACTCCATAGCTCAATAAGCGGACAATATTTTTACTTTTTTTACCTAGTTGGGCGCTAACAAAAATTTCTCTGCCAAAACGTTCTGCTACTTGCTTACTAGTAAGCCGTAAGGTGAGGATTTTTACGGCTACTAGCATACATTCTTTAGATACATCTTCTGCTAGATAAACTTTTCCCATTCCTCCTTCTCCGAGTAAATCTCTGATTAAATAGCGGTTATTTAATAACTTGTCTATGAAAATATCTGGTTTTTCTGATTTTGTGGTGGTGTTTTTATTCATAAATATTTCGTAAATTTTGTTAATGCAGAAGTTCTGATTATTTTTAAAAGTTAGGTATTCTGAGGCGACGTAATAATTTAGTTAATGGAGATTCAATTTTCAGCTTAAAGGCTAAAATTTGGGTTTGTTGTAGTCCGTTAAAATTATTATCGCTGATTAAAATTAGTGATGGTTGCCCGTCGGGTAGTTTTGCACCTAAGGTCAATCCTTCGATATTATCTAATGATACATCTAAAGTTCGTAAATCTAAGAGGAGTTTTTTTTCTGCTGGCTGGATTTTATCAGGGTCAATTTTGGTAATGCTGTCTATGTTATGGATATCTGTGGCGTTATTGAGGGAAACTTGAAACAGAAACACTGTAAATCCCAAACCGGTGAAACTTCTTTCTATACTGAGAAAGTTTCCTGAATTATCGATCGCTAGTAAATCAGGTAAGCCACTGGCAAATTTACCTGTAGGATTAAACAATGGTGTAACTGGTTGTGTTTGGTAGAGAAATTCCTGTTCTGGCTGCTTGGTGAAGAGGTTATATTGCAAAATGCGGCAAGAACTACCAACACCGGATTGGGCTGCTGTACCATCTTGAATTAAGGCGTTTTCGGTGGCTGTAAAGAGAAGTTTTTGATTAGGTGTAATGGTGAGACTTTCAAAGGCTAAGTTGTTGCGAATGCCTTTTTGCTTTTGAGAATCTGGCAAAAATTTATCCGGTATGGGTAAGGTATTAATTGTTTGTCCAGAAGCTAGGGCAAATTCTTGAATAAAGGGATTGATGAGTCTGTCTACATCACCTTCGGAGGAAACAAATATGGTATCTTGATTGGTGAGGGCAATTCCTTCTGTATCAGTAGTATTGGGGAGGAATGGTTGATTATTCGTATTTAATACGTTTGTGACACTTACGGGAATAACATTGTTATTGGTTAATTTACCTTTGCTGAGGTCAATTGTTAAAGTATAAAAACGGGGTGGTGCTTTTTGCCCCCGATCATCTGATATTACATAATATAGGTTATTTTTGGCATCGTAAGTTATTCCCGATAATCCGCCAATTTCGGTTTTTTGGAAAGTTAAACCAGTCGGTAAGGTGGCTTGACCAATAAATTCTATGCTGTTGATAGTTAAAGAAGCAGAAGCAAAATTATTAAACAGAAAGCTAATAAAAATTGAGGAAATGGTAAAGATGAGAATCAGGAATAGTTTCCGAAGTTTTGGCAAATTCAACATAGAATAATAGGAGTCAGGAGGTAGGGGCGCAGGGCCTGCGCCCAGTTAGAAATTAGGAAGAAGGAAGAAGAAAGTTTTATGCACTTGTGAAAAAACTGACTAGCCAATCTTTGACAGTACGGGTGGCGCGACAGTCATCTTCGTTGTAGTCTTGGATGATTGCTAATAAAGTGCGATCGCCTGTTTCTAGCCACTTATCATACCAGTAAATACATTTAGCACCATTGGCTTCCTGTTCACGCCATTCAAAACCCAACCAACGGGCAATAGTTTTTAACGCATAACTATCTATCGGTAAAGCCACACTTTGAATTAATTGCTCATAGATATCCACAAACCGATTCAGGAGAGGATGAATTTCATTATAAGGTGTGCGATAAAGTTTTCCCAACCGTTTGACTGTATCTACTTCATACGCACAAAAATGATAAATTGGTGCTTGGGGATATTGATTCACTAAATTTAAAAATTGTTGCCAAATTAGTGGTTCTTCTTCCGGTTGTTCCGCCAAAAAAGCATAAAATTTTTCAGTATTAGCAACTCTATCCACAACTAAAACACCTAAAAGATAATTCAAATTTAAATCTGGTTGGGCTTCAATATCAAAATAAAGTTCAATCGGTGCTGTAAAAGTTAGATATTCTAAAGAAAAAGAATCAGCAAGAATTAAGGGTTGTTTAGTGAATACAGCTTGCGCTTGAATAACTAATTTAGCTGCCACATTACTATCAAATCCTGTCAAATTTTCTAAAGTGCTAGGATGGGTCTGCGCCAGTGCTTCTAAAGTAGTAATATCCAGATTTTGCAGTTGAGTATAGCGAATCGGTGTTACACCGGGCAACAGAGAAAGGTGTTCTTGAGATTTCGCTTTCGCATAACAATAATTATACCAGGGACAAAGATTACATTTCTGCCGAGAAATAAAAATCTCTGGTGCTTCCACCGACTCAATAACTTGAATATATTCCCCTAAAATATCCAGCATTTGTGGTGTCCATTTATCTAAATCCACCACATAAGTTTTATCTTTATCTCGCAATATCAGCCCAGCTTTCCTCAGAACCACATCCTGAACCGTAGCTAAAACTTGGGCGTGAAAAGCAATAACTACCTGATATTCCTGCTTAGGACGTTTACCCAATTCAATATTAACCGGGACATAATTCCAATTGCCGAAACAGGATTTCCCCGGCTGTTTCACAAGCAAATCCGGGCGACTCAGCAAAGTATATTTTTCACGATAGGTAGTTAATATTACACCACGACGAATATAACTTACCCCTTGCTGCATCAATTCTAGAGTTGATGCTGCTCCCGCTTGCCAATCACCCGCAACATAATCTGGTTCATAATAACTTAACTTCCTGACTATCCGCTGATGATGAAGGTTTTTGTCCTGTTGCACCTTCAGCATTAACTCATTGGGAATCTCCCGCTGAAGATAATCACCATAAACATCTAAAAAAGGTCGTCGTTGACAACGTTGAAACTGTAGTAAAAGTTGAGCATTAATTAACATCCTTTTAAGCTAACAATAATTCAGAAATTAAAGGAAATTCAGGAGAAAGGAGTCAGGAGTCAGAATGAAGAATGAAGAAAATTTTTCTATTACCTATTATTTATTACCTATTACCAATTACCTGTTCCCTATTACAAATTACCTATTCCCTGGACAATTAAGAATTGAATTGTTCAGCCAAATACTGTAATTCTTGTTTTTCATGTTCAATCACAAACACATTAGAATAAAGATTGGCAATAACTTGTTTTCCTTGTTGAGTCAAGGATAAATAACGCAGACCATCTGTAATGTAAGGATAAACACTATTCCAATAAAACTTGGCGTAGTTTTTGCGTAAATCCCCAGGATTTTGATATCCTAAAATCTTCGTTACACCTGTTTCTTCAAACTCATAGTATAAACTAGTGATTTTTTTCAAATAACGTGGGTCACTTAATTGACCAATTAAATCAGCCGCACGGACTAAACTAGCAAAACTATGGGCATCGTGATGATCGTCTACCGTAGGTACGGGAAATCTCGTTAATTCAATATTACTTTTAATTACTTCAGCATCAATCAATGGATGTCCACCAAAACGTTCATCAATAAATTGTTTAGCTCTATCCACATGATAGGGTGTAAGACTGGCATCGGAAGCACCAGCCGGCAGAGAAATCATACCACCACCCTGACCGGTAGCATATAAACCCTCAGATTCTTGATCTTGGCGACAAACACCTTTAACATAACCAATATCATGACAGAGCAGGGAAATAATACAATGCAGCCAATCCTCGCAGGAAACCCCACCCTCACGGATATGTTTACCCCGCAAAATTTCCTGTCCTACCAGAGTAACCAGCACAGAATGTTCGACATTATGGTATAGAGCATCACTGTTGGCGATATTTTCTAACGCCATATTACCAGCCCAAGCAATAATGTCTTGATAATTCGTGTTTAAACCACCGTAAGTGCGTTGATATCCTTCTCGAACTTGATTAACGAAAGCATTAATTATAATTTCAGTGGTATTGAACATACGGGGTTCTCAAACTATATGTTTAATATATTCAGGTTTCTTGACTAACACTGTATGAAAGCGAAATATTTATAACTGACAAACAGTTATTTTCCCAGCTTACATGATTTTCCTCGGTTTTGGCTAATTTAACCTTCCGCACCCCAAAGGCGGTATTAAACCCATCATCCTCATTACTACCAAAATTAAAGTGTAAATCGTTTTTTGTGGATTTTTGCAACTCTTAATCATTTATCTGCTCATTTTTGGGCTAGATATTGCTACACTGAATTTCATACAAAATCATAATTGTTGTCCCCTACACCTTGTGAGAGCATAAGAATCAGCTTTCTGGTGTCATCAAGAAAAGAAAGATAAAAGAGCAAATCAAAACATGGTAGAATCCCTCAGAAAACCAGTCTTTGACGAAATCCGTTCTGGAGTTAAGTCCCCTGCCAAGGAAACCCTTTTAACACCAAGGTTTTACACAACCGATTTCGATGAAATGGCACGGATGGATCTTTCCGTCAATGAAGAGGAATTAGAAGCTATTATTGCAGAATTCCGAATTGACTACAACCGCCATCACTTTGTTCGAGATGCTCAGTTTGAACAATCCTGGGAGCATATTGACGGGGAAACTCGTAAATTGTTTATTGAATTTCTCGAACGTTCTTGCACAGCGGAGTTTTCCGGTTTCTTGTTATACAAAGAACTGGGTCGCCGCTTAAAGGATAAAAGTCCTCTTCTAGCGGAAGGCTTTAACCTGATGTCACGGGATGAAGCCCGTCACGCTGGGTTCTTGAACAAAGCTATGTCAGACTTTAATCTTTCTCTAGATTTAGGATTCTTGACAAAAAGCCGTAGTTATACGTTCTTTAAGCCCAAATTCATATTCTACGCTACCTATCTTTCTGAAAAGATTGGTTATTGGCGTTATATCACCATTTATCGTCATTTAGAAGCCCATCCTGAAGATCAGATTTATCCAATTTTCAACTTTTTTGAGAACTGGTGTCAGGATGAAAACCGTCACGGTGATTTCTTTGATGCGGTTATGAGAGCGCAGCCACAAATGTTGAATGACTGGAGAGCAAAACTATGGAGTCGCTTCTTCCTGTTATCAGTATTTGCAACTATGTATCTCAATGATATTCAACGCAAAGACTTCTACGCTTCTTTGGGATTGGATGCGCGTGAGTATGATATTCATGTAATCAAGAAGACTAATGAAACCGCTGGTAGAGTCTTCCCAGTGATTTTGGATGTTGAGAACCCAGTGTTTTATCAGCGTTTAGATGTTTGCGTCCAAAATAACGAAAAATTGGCAGCAATTTCTAGTTCTAATACTCCTAAATTCTTCCAATTCTTCCAAAAATTCCCAATCTATGTATCTCATGGTTGGCAGTTATTACAATTATATCTAATGAAGCCTATTGATGCGGCTTCTGCTCACGGACAAGCTCGTTAATTTGAGTTTGATTTTTACTTGAGGAGTGGTTTTGTCTTGGACAGAACCACTTTTTTATTGTTGCTAATTGAAAGTATGAATTAGCCTCATGCAAAGGCGCAAAGACGCAAAGGTAAGAGTTTTAATAGCGTAGTAAGGAATAGCCTGTAATTTTATCAATATCATGCACAAAAGTTTTAGATATCAATTACCATTTCTGCTGACATTTTGTTTACTTAGTAATTTATTACCTGCTACGGGTGCGGTTGTCTGTCCCACAAATGTTAAAGAATTAAAAGTAGCTGGGTATTATGATAAGAATGGTAGTAGTGGCCGTAGCGGTAGAGATGGACGCAGTGGGACAAGTCAGACGATAAATGCTGATGGTTCGGCGGTTAATCTTGACTTATCTGGAAAAGATGGTGAAGATGGCGAAGATGGTGAACCGGGTTCTCGTCCTAGTTGTCGAAATCAGCGGGAAGAGGGACGGGATAATATTAATGCCCCTAATGGTGGTGATGGTGGTAGCGGTGGTCAGGGTGGCAATGGTGGTCAGGGTGGCGATCTGACGGTCTATTATACGAATTTGGCAGATTTAAAGAAAATTGCTGTTCGCGCTGTTGGTGGCGAAGGTGGACGGGGTGGACGAGGCGCTAGAGGTGCGGCGGGTTGTTCCTGTCGTCAGCGACGTTGGGAGAGAGAAAGCTGTACAGGAAGCCCTGGTACTCCTAATCGTCGCTGTACTCAAAAGGTTTATCGTTGTTATGATGGGCGTGATGGCAGTGATGGTAGTGATGGCCGTGATGGAACACGAGGGCGATTAGGAATTTTAAGTATAGTTAATAGTAAGGAAGCTGTAGCAGATGATAAACCAACTGCGGATGTAGGAATTTCTCAATTAGCAAATCAACAGTTTAATCTTTCTAAAAATAAGTGGCAAATTCGTCAAGGGGCAAAGTCTTTGCTGGCAATTGGTTCTGTAATTGCTGATGAATATCGAGAGTTTGAACGGCGTTTGAATGGGAGTTTTAAGTTGGTTTGGCTAGAAAAACAGGCTATTAGCAATTTTGCTAGTCAATCGGTTAAATTAACTTTAAATGATAATCAAGAAATAGATGTTGCTTTTTCTGAAAAGGTCTGGGTTGATGGTATTGCTAAAACTACGGGAAGTTTGACGGAATATACTGTAAATCATGCTATTTCTCAGGAAGATGTAACTAGGTTAGCTGTGGCTGAATTTGCTAATTCGGGACAAAATCTCAGTTTCAGAATTGTTGATTTAGCTGGTAAATCTGATGTGATTAATACTCGGTTTAAAATAAAATATCGAGCGCAAGATAATTTTGATGATGCTTTTAATCCTCAAACTTTATATGAGGGGGAAATTCCCACAGAATTGGTAAGTCGTAATTATAATAATTTTACTCTAGCTTTGGGTAAGTTGAAAATTCCGAGTCAAGCTTTAAATCCGGGTGTAAAGGTTGATATTGAAGTCGTAGCAATTCGTTCTTTAGGTGGACGTTCTGCACAGCAAAAAATGAGTTGGCAAGGGGTTATTCGTAAGCGATGATAGAGTAGGAGTCAGGAGTCAGGAGTCAGGAGTCAGGAGTCAGGAGTCAGGAGTCAGGAGGAAGAAGGAAGAAGAAAATTACAACTAACAACTAACAACTAACAACTGACAACTGACAACTAACATCTTTTCAATTATTTTCCCATGTTGCGTTTGAGTTTTTCTAATTCATCTTGGGTTTCCCAGCGACGAAATGTATTTTCTAGGTCATCAAAGTTATTGTTGGAATTAGTAGCTGTATTCCAACCATGAGTTTCAGTTTCTAGTCTTTGTTGGGTTTGTGATTTGGTTCTGGCTGTTTGTAATTCGGCTGCTTTGGTTTGGACTTCTTGACGACGTTGTTGAATTTTGCGAAGTAGTTCTTGGGATTGGCTAATGCGTTCTTTTACGCCTTGCATTTGTCCCCACATCTGATTTCCTTCTCGGAGTAATGCTGCTTCTCGTTCTTGGGCTGGGGTGGCTAAGTCTTGTCTACCTGCGGCTTGGGCTTTTTGAATACGGATATGCCATTTTTGGATTTCTTGGGCTGTGGAGAGGATTTCATCTTGCGATCGCTTCTCCTGCAATTGTAACTCGGAAACTAACTTTAATGTGTCTTCTTCTTGTTCCCGCAGTTGTTCTAAAAGTGCTTCTAACTCTAAATGAGGGTTATTTCTCAAGAATTCTTCTAAACGACTTTCCAAAAACCGACTTAAATCATCAAATAAACTCACTGTTAATACTCCAAATATTAGATATATGTTTATTTTATAACAGGGAACGTAACTGTTCACACTCCCCCACTAAAAAGGAATTAGGAAGTAACAGGGATAGGAG
>NZ_VIKX01000287.1 GCF_009711935.1 Dolichospermum sp. UHCC 0259
CTTACACTGGGAGAGCTTTTTTACTCACTCACCGACTTTTCAAACACCCTCTTAGTATGGGATTCTAGAGAAGAATCAGCAGAATTTTCGTGAAGGTCAAATTCTTCATTTTGATTTGAATGATTTTGATACGAATTGTCCATGATTTTAATTTTTTCCTTGATTAATGGTGCAAGTAATTTTGAGTAAATTCACGAAAATAATTTTCAAATCATCAAAGTTTCAGCTTTGCATAATTGAAATATGAATTAGCCTCACGCAATCGCACTAAGGTAATAATTTGGATAGCGTAACTTGATATGGCGTAAGCCATAAATTAAAGCCAGAGAACTTGATAAATAGGTTGGCGTTGAAAATTATCGTTATGGTAAGACAAAAGGCAAGAGTGAAGAAGTTTTGGGAGATTTTACTTTTCTTTACACAGATTGGTTTTATTGTGTTCACCTACTTATTCCAATTTCTTACACTAATTCAACAACACCAAGATTTTTTAAATCCACCTCCTTTATTGACTCAATTACAAAATAAAATTCAGCACCGATTTTATGGAATCACTTAACGTCGTTGCTGAGGATTAAATTCAACCGTTCTAATGATTTGCAGTCCAGATGAGCGCATTTCATAAATTTTCTGTTCTACCAACGGGGCATCTTTTCCTAACGGAGAACGGGGAATTTCCACTGCTTGGACTGTAAATGTGCGATTGAAAGGAATACGTTCATCTCTACCAGTAGTGCGGTCAACTAAAACGCGAGTAGCAACCATATCTATTTCCCATTCTCCTAATCTTATTGCTCTCGGTTCTGACAGATAGGAGATAATAGTTGTACTGCGAATCTGTCCTGTAAAAACGCTAGTAGGAACTAATTCAGCAATCTTTGGTAAAGAAGCTTTGGCAAATTCCGGTTCTAGCAGCAGAGAAGCAAACCAAGAAGTTGTAGGAATACGCCCTTTTTTACCAACTTGAATACCTG
>NZ_VIKX01000288.1 GCF_009711935.1 Dolichospermum sp. UHCC 0259
CAGCTTACACTGGGAGAGCTTTTTTACTCACTCACCGACTTTTCAAACACCCTCTAAGGGGGGAAATCTTTAGTAAGTTTACTAAACTTTTGATTTACTGTCATATCAAACTTCCCAATTTACCCTATCAATAATCTTAACTGAAAACAGTTGATTTGATTTATACTATGGTTTACTAATTAGTTTTGTAGGTTATTGAGGTGCGGCGATCCTACTTTAAAGCTAAAATTTAGTTAGAGTAACCGGATTTCTCAGCAAAATTCTCAAACCCTTATAAAATCTGGATTCTGGAGTTTCACACTGCATCAAAAATCAACCCCGTAAAAAATGCCTGAAACCGATTCTCTATCCGGGTTATACAAATTACGATTACATTATTCGTGAGAAATACGGGAGCAAAGGTTTCAGGCTTAATAGCTTTTTCTGTACAGTTGAGCCTAAAATTTCGTCAGGAGAAATATCAAAATGGTTCAGTCTATTGCGGCCAAGGATGTGACGCTACGGGAATTAAAGCAAAATTTTGGCATTCAAATCGTTCAAGATGCTACTTTTTTTCCTGAGTGGTTGGATGGGCTTGAGGCTTTGAACAAAGAAGAGCAACATTTATTAGATCGGGTGAAGGCTAATTTTTTAGAATTGATGGATGATCCGCCAATGCTAGAAAATACGGTAAAGATGGTGGTACTTGCGCCCTTGTTAGATTTAGCTGGTTTTTATCATAAACCGTTTAGGATTGAAACAGAAACGGGTGTGGCTTTAGAAATGGAGGATGAAGGAACGATTATTCGGGGGCGGATTGATGTTTTGGTGTTAAAAAATCGGCTTTGGTTGTTGGTAATTGAATCAAAACGGAGTGATTTTGCGGTGACACGCGCAATTCCTCAAGCTTTGGCTTATATGTTGGGTAATGAGGAAACTGTGCTACCAACCTTTGGCATGATTACCAATGGTAATGAGTTTTTATTTTTAAAGGTATTGGAACATGAATATGCTAATTCACGGCTGTTTTCTTTGGTAAATCCTGATAATGAGCTTTATAGTGTATTACAGGTATTAAAACGTTTGGGAACGGAGGCGATAGCGTATCCCTGACGGGAGTGCCTTGCACTCAGCGCTTCGTAGGAATCGCGTTCAGCCAGACATAGGAATATTCTGGACGCTAAAATTAGAGAACAAGTTGCTGCAATTATTATGGAGTTTTTAGCATTATTAACTTAACTTATAAACAAGAAACCTTTATCAAAGATGATGTTTCTATCAGGTTAAACAATTTAACCAACCGCTTAAAACAAATTCAGGGTTTATTACAAGACGGTAATAATAATGATGTCGTCAAAAATTTGATTAGAGAGACAATGTATTTTCTTGAATGGATAGCCCCAGATGTAGAATTTGATTATGCTTTTGAATTAGCGAATTTAGGACGGTTCTTGACCCGTTGGTTGTTTAAATGGGAGCAAATCTGGAACGACAAAGAAGCTAAAAATCAGGTAAATCAAGAACTTGGTAATTGGAATGACCGTGTTTTACAAATGTCACAATTAACTGTACAAAAACTCTGACATATTTTATGATTCCAAATCGAGCCTGACATCTTCTTCATATAAATTTATGGAAGCATCTATAATGGGATTATCTGGTATTCCTGCTTTTAAATCATGAAACTTAATATTGATATCTTCTCCTTTTTCGAGACAGCATAACTGAATACTTTCTTGATGTCTTCTAGCCAGAATTTCAAACTGTTTAAGTACAAAGTAACTATGAGTAGCTATATAAATTTGTACATCAAGTTGGCTAAGAGAAAACAGCATATTACACAAAGCCGTGATAGTATGAGGATGTAGGTTAGTTTCTGGTTCATCAATAAATAAAATTGTGCCAGGTTTAAGTAGTTTTTCACTCTCCCCCCACTTTCGAGAGTTTATAGGGTAGGTAGAAGTAGG
>NZ_VIKX01000289.1 GCF_009711935.1 Dolichospermum sp. UHCC 0259
AATAGCCCCCCTATTCTCTCTCAAATTCACAATTTTTTGCTTGACAGACCACTAGTCTCAAACTGAAGGCTACTACTCCCAAAACTATTACTGTGGAGGAGTTGGTTAAAAGTTTGGCTAAACCTATCCAGGATATGTTGGATGCTGGCTACTCCTATGAGGATGTCTCTGACGTTTTTAAGGGACATGGTGTAGAATTAGCTGCAAGTGGCATTAAGAGTTTCCACAAAAAAGCTATAACAACAACTACTACTGCTACTGACAACCAAGGTTCTGAATCGTCGGCTGATTCTAACTCTGACTCAAATGCAACTGTTTCTGATTCAACTACAACTGGTAATGGTGTTCCTGCTGTAGAGGCAGATGCTTCACTACCTGATGCTGTTGAAGAATCTGAAAAATCTCAAATATCAACTTCTACAACATCTCCAAAAACAACGTCAAAGAAAGGGGCAGCAAAAACTCATTCTCAGTTCAATGTCACTGATAGGAGTAGCGTCTAGGAGCAATGTATGAAACGGATTGTGATGATTTTAGGGGGCAAGGGAGGGACTGGTAAAACTGCTTTCACTCGCTTGCTTCTTGATGTTCTACACTCTCAAGGTATCAGCTATCTCGGTTATGATGCTGATACTGAAAATCCTGAGTTGTTTGAGTATTATCAAGATTTTGGCTCTGGTGTTAGGCTACTAAATTTTATTGAGGTGGCTGAAGCAAAGCGGTTTTTTACGGAAATTAAGGCGGCTTCTCCTGATGTGGTGGTGGTGGATATGCCGGGGGCTTCTAGTAATAAGACTAGGGAGATTATCAGTAAGTTTGGGCTGTTTAAGATTGCTGGTGATTTGGGTTATCGGGTGTCTCTGGTGACGGTGCTGAATCTAGGGTATTCGGTGATTACTAGCTTGAAGGCTATGGTTGAGTTTTGTGGTAATCAAGCTGATTATGTGGTGGTGAAGAATCTCTGCTGGGATAAGGGGTTAGGTTTTCAACGGTGGGATAATAGTAAAACTAGAGTTGCTATATCGGAGTTGCAAGGTGTAGAGATTGAGTTGCCTGAGCTTGAGTATTCAACTTTTGATATGTTGATTGAGAAGGGTTTTCCTTTCTCTGCTGCTACTGAGGAAAATGGGTTTCCGTTTGGTGATTATCTGCTGGTGAGTGGGTTTTTAGACCAGGCTAAACCGGAACTGGATAAGGCTGCTGTTTATTTGGGATTACAGCAATTAGAAACAAATAAATCTGCGGTGAGTCGGTCTTTATCAGCATCATCGGCAGATATGAATAAATCAACAGATACCAATAAATCTGCGGTGAATCAATCATCATTAGCAGAGGTTAATCAAGCTGTATCTTCGAGTAGGAGTGCGAGTGCTGCCAATAAATCAGAAGTAAATAAGTCAGAAGTAACTGAAACTAAAGCTCGTCGGGGGAGAAAAAAAGCCGATGAATAATAACAATAAACGCAATAAGGGCAATACCAATAGCACCAATAGCGATAGCAGTCATAACGATATCGACAATAGCAATAACAGCAATACCAATAGCGATATCTCTACTGCTTCCAGTTCCCTCTCTTTGGGAATAAGTGAACTGGGTGAGGTGAAGACGGCGTTGGGTAGATTATATAAGGAATTTGAAAGTTTTAAACTATCACAAAAGACTGAAAGAGAAAAAGATAGGTAACTGTTCACACTCCCCCACTAAAAAGGAATTAGGAAGTAACAGGGATAGGAG
>NZ_VIKX01000028.1 GCF_009711935.1 Dolichospermum sp. UHCC 0259
CTCCTATCCCTGTTACTTCCTAATTCCTTTTTAGTGGGGGAGTGTGAACAGTTACAGTCTAATTCCTCTTTCTTGACACCAAGCTCGGTTGTCTCTAGTCCGATAAATTTTATCAGCATGGAGTGATTCACCGATAATATCCCGTGTAAGTTTTGTATGCTTCCACTGTCTCCTCTGGTATTTCTAACGCCTGTTTTACTATTTCTCGGTTGATTTTATTAACTAGGTTTATATCTATTCTTTCTAAACAAGTGAACTAACATCGAAGGGTCAAAAGGTGGTTTATTACTATCTTGTTGACATCCCTATAAAGTATTGTAGGTAAGAATTTTCCCTGATCTGTTCTACTGTTTCTCTATCACTTATTCCTAACTTTTCTTTGATTATTAATGCCCCCAGTGCCATCCTAAATATTTATCTGGGAATATTTCAGGTTTTCAAGATGAGTTTTTTTCTACATCCTGAAAATAGTTAATTGTCTGAATCAGGATACCCAGGATTAGAGGATTTACAGGATTTTTTATGAATATTTATTTGGGAATATTTCAGGTTTTCAAGATAAGTTTTTTTCTACATCCTGAAAATGCTTAATTGTCTGAATCAGGATGCTCAGGATTAGAGGATTTACAGGATTTTTTATGAATATTTATCTGGGAATATTGCAGATTTTAAAGATGAGTTTTTTTCTACATCCTGTACATCCTTAAATCCTGGAAATCCTGATTCAGACAGTAGGGTGTGTTAGCGTTGCGTAACGCACCAAAATTAAGCAAGTTTTTAAACCATAATCTCTTTTAGAATTGAGGGGATAGAGAATCAATATTTGCTTTAGCAAAATTCAGAATTTCGATAGTCCTTTGAATGATCAAATCAGCATCAGCTTCTGTAATATTAGGATCAGTATTATAGTCACCGCGTAAACGAGTTCTTTCTGAATCAATTAAATAACGATGAAATTCACGAGGAACTCGTTGTGGACGTGCAAACTTTTCTCCAAAGGCAACAATTACCGCTGAATGTTTAGAATAAGCTAGTCCTTCCCCTTCTAAAAAAGCGGTAGCAACATAAAACATCGTATAATAGCCACGAGATGCTGCAAATTCAGCAAAACCTTTTTGATTGAGTTCTGTTGCTGCTTGCAAACTTCTTTCGGCTTTTTCTAGGAGTCTTTGTTGTTCAGGGTTCATATTACTAACCCATCTTGTCTGATATTGCGAAAGAAACCACTATTATAATTTTCTAGTTGTTCACGGGTAGCAAAAGCACAACTAATCAAAACGTTATATTCCAAACATAAATCAGCAATACTTTGACTGATTTTTTCGCTTTCTTGAGAATAGTTAAAAACATCTTTCAATACAATTAAAATATCAATATCTGAGTCTGGTTGTGCTGTTCCTCTCGCTTGTGAACCAAACAATATTAGTTTGTCTAATTGTTCTCCATAGAGTTGTTTTAAGTTTTCGTGTACTTGGGTTAAAACTTTGGAAATTCGTTGATTGAGCATAATTTATAATAAGTAACTACTTGGCGTTATGTCTATTTTAGCTTAAAAACGTCTGATTCAGATAGGAGGGTGTGTTAGGGAAGTGTAACGCACCAAAGTTGCTTGAATTTAATCTCATGAATTAATGTATGTCACGTCGCGCTCATAATTTAATGTATATTTCATGATATTTTCGTGATCCTAACGCACCCTACGAAACCCATTCAGCGATAAACTCAACTTGTAGAAAAATTCAAACAAGGTGTATTAGTGCAGCTACAAATTCAATTAAATCGAGGTACAGATAACTCACTAGTACACTACGGCGTAAGTGAACGAA
>NZ_VIKX01000290.1:0-5149 GCF_009711935.1 Dolichospermum sp. UHCC 0259
CTACTTCTACCTACCCTATAAACTCTCGAAAGTGGGGGGAGAGTGAAAAACTACGCTTTGAGAATGTCAGCAAGCGCCAGATTATAGGTTTCTGTACCTTCAATGATTGTTAAATATGCGTCCTTCAGCTTAGGTGCATACTCCGTCATAAAGGTGGCTTGCTTGTTTAATTCTCCTATCCTTTGGATGCTGGTTAAATCACCCATACAAGCCTTTTCAAAGTCAGCTAAGGTAATACCGAACTTCGCGGACAATTGACTATTTAACGCTTTACCCTTCGGGGTGACGTGGTTTTTAATTCTCATGTTTTTAGCTGGTTTTAGTTGTTTCATTTTGGTATGTCCAAATAATTGTTAGGATCAACGAAGTAGCGGTGATCTGGTTTATGGATGCTGCTACTGAATCTAACTTTATCAACAGCAACTAACCCGAAAATTAAGATTAATCCTATTAAAAAATATTGAGGATTAACCTTAATTTTAAATCGCCTACGATGCCTTGAGCGCGGGGATATCAAAGGCTGTAAGGCATTGTTCGACGTTGCTTTTGAAGGCTCTATTTGCCTCCTGGATATCGCTATTAATCTGTTTTAGTCCTTCAGAGAGTAGTTGAGAATTTTCTGTATTTTTCTCTGAAACAATTTCCCTAACTTCGTGAATCATCTGGTTAATTTTTGACTGACTCAACATAGATTTATGCTGAATAAATGCCATAATTGCTGCTTTGATTGAATCAATATCTTGATCAAAATCATCTGAGGAATTGCTAATATTTTCGGCAATTAGGGATATCTCACTAGCATTGAGAACTATCCCCATTTGATGCGCGGCGGAGGTGATTAATTCTGATTTATTGGTAGTTGCTAGGGGCGCGGGGGCGTTTTCGGTTGGTGGTGCGATAGCTTCGCTGCTATCTATATCTTCCTCAATGTATAAGTCGCTGTATTCCTGTATAGGTGCTGTATTGATAGTGTCTACAGTGTCTACATCGTCAACTACGGTCAACTGGTTAGCAGTAGACAAGAAATAGTTAACTACAGATGCAATTTCTTGATCAGTCGGGTTCTCTATGTCTTTAATGGATTGATTGACTACAGGTCTAATGTCAGATAAAGAAACCTTTACACCCTGCTTTGATAATCTGGTTTGTACTCTTTTGGCTATTGTTGTCAACATGAGTTTTCTCCTATTTAATATTTCTTGGATGTACGCCGAATGCTATTTCATAAGCTTTATCAATTGTTTCCTGTTCCTGTTGAGTGCGGGGGCGTGTGTCGTCATTGACGAGAATATCTGCACATTGATCAGCCAAATCCGAGGGGATATTCTGAGACTCAAAAGCCTTCTTATAGGCTTGTTTTTTGGTCATATTTACGCTCCTATTTTGGTTAGTTGGTTGGATTGCGACTTCGACTTATAGATCAATGCAGTAGCAACAACTGGGAGTATTACCTGCTTTGAATAACTGCCCTTAGATTTGAAACCACCGACCGAACGAAACCACCTGCTTACTGTTCCTTGATTGGGGTGTATTTCTAATCTTTCAATAAGGTCTAGAAACTGTTTACCAGTGATTCCTAAACCAATAGCAGGTAATAATTCCCGTCCTAGTCTTGTTAGTTGATCCTTAATCTCTACATACTTTGAAAAATATCTTGGTGACACTTTTCGCAAGCTGATCAACACACTAAACCCATCTTTATCTAGTGGTAATTCGCAAGTTAACATTAGTTTTTTAGTCTTACTCCAATGGGAGTCAGAAACCCGTTTACCTGCCAAAGTTTCATAGATAATTCGTGTTTGTTCCATAGTCCATAGCTGTAATTATGCAATATCAAGTTTTTGCATATATCCAGTGCAAAATAGCCGCATACCGCGTATGAGGTAGTCGCATCTTGCATTTATTGAGTGCAAGTAGGATGCACTAGGGAAAATATGCAATATCGTGTTGTCTTGACAAGCTGGTTATTTTAGCCGTTACCCTTTGCTCACAAGACTTACAAGGATGCGCGGCTGTTACATAACTTGCTTGCATACCCTTAATATAGCATGATTTAACTAATTAGTTGATATTTAGTAAAAAGATATTTAATAATTAGTGTATATTGGTTTTAAGACTACGATAACGTTACTATTTAGCAAAGGATAATGAAAGATAATCAGCACTTTATGGCAAAATTTAAACGGATAATGATACAGCTTGGGGAATACTACCAAGATTTATTAACTATTGATGCTTTTATAGCTGGTAGAACTCCTAGCGCACAGGCAGGATCACTTTTAGGAGCAAAGTTACAGGAGCGTGAACCCAAAATCAAAGAACGCCTCCAATATTTAGCTACTAAAAAAGGTGTAACTGTAGAGGAATTAACCGCAAGCATCCTTAATGGTTCTACTGACAATGACGACGTAGCAGATGACTAACTAAAGTGCGATCGCTCTCACGTCGCGCCGAAACCCGGCGTAACTTTAACGCCTAACTCACGCCAAAAGTCACGCCAAAACTATCTTAAAAGAGGCAATAAGTATTACTTATCATTCAAAAGCCCTGCCATGCAAGAGATACAGCCAAAATACCTATTTTTTACGATGCTGAATTGCATATCATTTTTTATGCTTTTATCTGCTTTTATCGCATTTATTCGATCTTTTGCAGTATTTAGCAGCATAAGCATTACAAATGCTTTATTTATACCGCTTTTCGCTGAAATACTCGATAATTAATAAAGGGCTGGTAAGAATCCAGCGATCACCTATTTAGTTACCCCCAATAACGCCAAAACCCGATGGTCGGAACATCGGGTTAAGGCAATTTATTTACTCCCATCTACTCAACTTCCATTAACAACGGTAGAGGGAAAACTTAAGTTACAAACAAAGGAAGGAGATCCTATGTCATTCAATCATAGCGCTGTAAATTCAGATTCTCAACAGTATATCAATAGTCAATTTTCTACTCCGGCTATCTGGATTAACGGGGATGCGGCTATCCACGCCCTGACAACTTTGTCCTGTATTGCAGATATACGTTTATATAATCAGCAGGAACTATCTACAGGTAGAAACTACTTCATATACGATTGCAATACGCAAGAATGGCAGATAAAAGCCCTGGCTTACCAAAATCCTGAGAACTGCTATATATATAGGATACAGCTGAACCAGGCAATAGAAAATTTCATTGGCGAGGCTGTAACGGCTAAGGAATTCTGGATACAATGCCTTGATTATTCGCTCACCTTTGCTGATTGGTGTGCGATTCAGGATCAGCAAAAAATATCCATCAAAGAAGCAATTATTCTCGCCAAAATAGCCTACGAGCGCTTATCGGGGCTTGACCTAGAAACTGAACTGGACACTCTCAGGGTACGATGTGGACAACCGTCGTTTGATTGGAATAAGAGGATGTCTAGTTTAGCAGCAGAATTTCGGCAGGAGTTAGAAAACCGAGGATTAACAGTTGATCCGGTTAATGGCGATTTAGATCAAAAACTCAAACTTGATTTACTCGCACTATCGCAAGAATCGGACCCAATCAAAAAACTCAGGAAGCGCTCTGAAATCTGTTCGTACTTTAGATTAAGTAAATCTGAGGTCGAGGAACTTTTAAAACATATCAACCGTAGCACCAACCAATCGGAATTAAAATCTTACACTCTTGATGATTTATTTGATTTGGAGAGCGAAGGATTAAGTTGGGTAATTCCTGAGATGTTACCGCGTGGTGAAACTATCATCTTAGCAGGTAGCCCGAAAGCTGGTAAGTCTTTACTTGCTGTGGATGCAGCTTTCGCGATCGCTACAGGTGAAAGCCGTTTTTTAGGGGAGAATGTAGTTGCTGGTAAAGTGCTTTTGGTGAGTTGTGATGAAAGTCTTAATTCCACAAAGTCTAAGTTAATCAAGCGCGGGTTTCGGCGTGGTGATAGTATCGAGATTTTACCCCAGTGGACGATTGATCGACTGCATGATTTAGAACAAAAAATTGAAGATTGCCGTCCTGACGTGGTAATAATTGACAGTTTGAAGCGAATTACTCACGGGTCGCAAATCAGTGAAAATTCTGCTGAATTTGCCGACAATATTTACACATTGAAAGAATTATTCGCAAAATATAGCTGCTCAGGAATTTTAATCCACCATAGCAATAAAAATAATGAAGCTACGGGCGTACATAAACTACGCGGCAGTAGCGCGATCGCCGGGGCGGTATGGGGAACATGGCAGATAGATCATATTTTGCGACCGGACCCGGACAACAAGAAAAAAATGATCATTGATCCTAAGGACCCTGTAAGAGTTCTGTCAATTTTCGCCCGCGACGCGGAAGGTCAATCCCTAAAGATTGAATTCAATCCAGAGGATAATTCCTGGGAGCGCCTGGGAATAGAAGATGATGCAGCCGAACTAAGTTACCGCGAACGGATACTAAATGTCTTAGAAAAAAACTCCCACTGTGACGGGCTATCTGGCAAAGAAATAATGAACCTATTAGGAGAGGATGGAAACAAGTCTATTTACTCGGAACTTAATAGGATGGTTAACAAGCGGTTAATCAGCTGCAAACCCGCTAACAATGACAAACGCATTAATTTATACTCACTTCCAGTTAGTCAGCAACCCCAAAATACAGGGGGGGACTCCCCCTCTCCTATACCCATAGTCCAATCTGCTAACTATTATCCTCAAACCCTTACTACATATAGCTTTGATAATAGTCAGCAGAATAGTCAGCAGATAGTTAGCAATGGTCAGCAGCTACCAGAAAAAATTAACCTGTCGACTAATGGAAACCCTTATCCCACAGCGGTTACAGTAGATAGTCAGCAGCTTTCAGAAATTGGGGGGGGAGAGGGTGTCCTTCCAGATTGTACGGAAGTCGTAAATATAGCTGATAATGTTCTAAGCGCCGAAATTCAAGAGCCGATCAAAGTAGGTGATAAGGTCTTAGTCCCACATCCACAAGCTAATGATCAAGGCGACACGGTGAGGGAAGTAGGAGGCGGCTGGTTAATGGTTGACTGGATTCCCGTGAAATTCCCGTTGGCTGCCGTGATCCGTCTTTAGATGGAGGCTGAAACAACGGTAAATCAAGAGTTTTGAAAATTAAGTTTACAAAACTTTACATCATGTCCCATTTTGCGCGTAGTGCG
>NZ_VIKX01000290.1:5190-7709 GCF_009711935.1 Dolichospermum sp. UHCC 0259
GCTTCGGTAGAGTAACTCTTATTGGGTTGAGTTCGCACTTTTATCCTCCACCGATGATAACTTGATATCCATGTAAGTGAGGTGAGTAACCTAGAAAACCAAATCTTACCGCCCTGGTGCGGGGCTGAAAGCACGTAAATTACCAGAAAACTGGTAGCCCCTACGGAAGAGACTGACTATCAAATCCGTAAAGCGGGGACGAAAGCGGATAAAGATGGCAATTGCTGAAAACATCCTCCGCAAGCAAGAGGTCTATAAGCGAGCCAACACAATTGTGCTGGAGAATCGTGGGGTAGAGCAGGCTAAATGTCGTTGAGCCACCGTTAAAAATAGCCAGGGGATATAAGCTTGTGATTCGGTCACACCCTGGGTTGGGAATATCCGGCTTGGGTAAGGTCTAACAGTATCTACGTACCGAGTTAGCGCACTACCTAGACCCCCGGTGGAAAGGCATACCCTAAAGTCTCTAACCAATGGATATCAGGAACGAAGTAACCCTCATGTAAATTCCCGTTACGGTCGATTAACAGGTAAGCGGTCAGGCTACAAATTTTACTGAGGAAAGGATGGTTTAAGAAGCTAATGCCCAGACCGAATTAACGGTCAAAGCCTGAAAACGGATGGAGTAATGTCCGGGATATGCTGACGTGAACCGCAATGTGCCAAAAAGCTAGAGGTACAAGTAGCAATGAATAAGCCTAAATCTGATTCGATATCGAATACAGAGGGATGGAAGACGATTAATTGGCGAAAAGCTGAGAAATACATTTTCAAGTTGCAAAAACGCATCTATGCTGCTTCACGCTGTGGCGATGTCAAACGACTCCGCAAACTCCAGAAAACGTTAATGAGGTCTTGGTCTAATAGGATACTAGCGGTTCGACGGGTAACAGTTGAAAACCAAGGAAAAAAGACCGCAGGAGTGGATGGTATAAAATCATTATCCCCAGCAGCGCGTCTTAAACTAGCAGGGCAATTAAAGCTTACAGGAAAATCCAAGCCTACGCGTAGGATATGGATACCTAAGCCTGGGAGCAACGAAAAACGCCCATTATCAATACCCACAATCGAAAGCCGCGCCCTCCAAGCTGTAGTCAAAGCGGTACTCGAACCAGAGTGGGAAGCCCTCTTCGAGCCGGGAAGCTACGGCTTTAGACCTGGCAGGTCGTGCCAAGATGCAATCAAACACATTAAAAATTGTATACAAACAAAGGTTAAATACGTATTAGATGCGGACGTAGCCAAGTGCTTTGATTGTATTAATCATCACGAATTACTCCAAAAAGTGAACACCTTTCCATCACTCAGGCGACAAATAAAAGCCTGGTTGAAATCTGGGGTGATAGACAAGGGAGTATTTACAGCTACATCAAGTGGTACGCCACAAGGCGGAATTTTATCACCACTTTTAGCGAATATCGCCTTGCACGGATTAGAAACGGTTGTTAAGGATTACGTTGAAAACTTAACCTTCAAAAAGCTAAGTAGAATGGAGAAACGCCGTTCTATTGGTGTCATCCGATACGCCGATGATTTCGTACTTTTGCACGAAAACAAGTCCGTAATTTCCGGGTGTATGGCAGTAATTTCTGAATGGTTAGCTGGTATTGGCTTACAGTTAAAGCCCTCCAAAACCCGTGTTGCTCACACACTCGAACCCAATAAGAGTGAAGATGGTATTGCTGGATTTGATTTTCTCGGTCATCATATTCAGCAATTCCCAAGGGGTAAATATCGAAGTGATGAAGATAACCACGGTAGAAAATTGGGTTTTGACACACTCATTACCCCATCAAAGAAAGCAATCAAGACACATCAGCAAGAAATTGCTGGCATCATCAAATTGCACAGATTATCGCCACAATCGGCACTTATTAAAGACCTCAATCCCGTAATTAGGGGATGGAGTGCTTATTATAAAGCCTCAGATAGTGGAACATCTGGAGACTTCTCCAAACAAGATAATTTGGTATACCTAAAACTTCGGAGATGGGGAAAACGCCGGACTGGAAACGCCAAGAAAGCCCATCGCACATACTGGCGACCCATTGGTAACAGAAAATTGGTCTTTGTTACAAAAAATGGAGATAACCTTATACGATTAATCTCGCACACAGAATTTGCTAGTAGTAGCAATAGATATGTGCTAGTTAAAAGTGGTAAAAGTCCCTATGATGGCGATTTGGTTTATTGGAGTACAAGACTAGGCAGACATCCTGAATTGCCAAATAGAAAGGCAATATTGTTAAAACAACAACAGGGTAAATGTCGGGCGTGCGGATTATACTTTCGCGAACAAGATGTAATGGAAGTTGACCATAAAATCCCACAATCCATTGGAGGAAAAGACGAGTGGGTTAATCTTCAACTATTACATCGACATTGCCATGATGAAAAAACTGCCCTTGATGGTAGTCAGAAGTCTGTTAATGACAATAGGATTGCACATTGAGTAGCCGTGTGCGGTGAATAATCGCAAGCACGGTTTCGGAAGAGAGGGGTGGAGTGGCAACATTCCC
>NZ_VIKX01000291.1:0-1913 GCF_009711935.1 Dolichospermum sp. UHCC 0259
TAAATTCCTCATCAATAGCACAGTTATCCAGTGATTTACAAATAGTTGGAATATGAGCCGATTGAGTTACCACCAAGCCCGTTACAAACAATAAAGATACCACAGAACCAATAGTAATTATCCAGGGTAAACTATTTTTTTGAAGTTGCGGTTTAATAACTGGTGTAGTGACAAAAGATGATTTTGGCTTGGTTTTCGGTGATAATTGTTTTGGCTGAGATTGAGAATAAATTTTGACAGATTTACCTTGATAAGCCAACCCTAATAAAACAAACCATTCTCCTATTGATTGCGGACGATTTTCTGGTTCTAATTCCATTCCTTGGAGAATAGCTTGATTTAATCTGTCACTAATTTGAGGATTAATTTGTTTTGGAGGGGTTAAAGGAAACATCATCCTTGCAGGTGCAGCCGTTGGTACTTCTCCCGTGACCATTGTATAGAGAGTAGCTGCTAAAGCATAAACATCAGTAAACGCACCTCTTCTTGCTCGTTTATCATATTGTTCAATGGGTGCAAAACCATCGGATAAAAAGGGAGTTTGAGATTGAGTTAAATTCTGTTTAAATTCACGAGCAATACCAAAATCAATTAAAATAGCTTGATTTTTTCCTTGATGATTTCTAATTAAAATATTAGCAGGTTTCACATCTCTATGAATCATCGGCGGATTTAAGCTATGAATATAATCTAAAGCTTCCCCTATTTGCTGAATATAATATAAAGCATCATTTTCTGATAAATGTCTTTTCTTAGCAATTAAAGTATCTAAATCATTTGTTTCTGCATACTCCATTACCATACACCATAAATTACCCTCTTGAATCACTTCATAAACCTTGACAATATGAGGATGATTGCATTTAGCTAATCGTAAAGCTTCATTGACAAAATCTTGTTGAAACTGAGGAAAATCACGATGGTTTTGTACTTTATCATTAAGAGTTTTAATTACCACTTGAATATGATTGGTGTCTCTAGCCAAATAAGTAACACCAAAACCACCTTGACCTAATACACTTTGAATTGTGTATTCACCATTATTGAGGATTTTACCAGGATTCCAGGTCATAATATGATCTGATATATAAATGTTTTACTGGATATAACTGGGGTTTTTAACACCCAAGATTTAGGATCGTTTGAGGTACAAAACCTAAGCACTTTTCAAAGGTTGAAATTTATTCATTTTGTACCAAATTTAGTAATTAGTAATAATAACTTGAGTAACTTCCGACCATCTTGACCACACTGAATCGGGAATTGTCAGTGTATATCGCTTTCTGTTCCCTTGTCCATCGGCGTTAAGGGTAATAGAATCCATGAGGATTCCATCTTTGTCTTTAAATTCGGCCTTGAATCTGTACAAAAGACCATATAACTCCCCATAGTAACGAAAACTCTCATTTTCAGGCATATATTCAGCAATCCATTGTACTTGTCTATTATTTTCATCAAAAGTAGGTTTATCAACTAATCTGTATGAACCGCCTCCGTAAACCTGTGTTTTTACGTTAGAATTAAAAGCACTATAGTCCCATTTTGGATTTGATAAACGCAGAGTAGGTTCAGGAATAGAAGAGGGTTCAGGTGTAGGAGTTGATGTAGGTGTTGGTTCAGGTGATGGTGTTGGCTTCTTCAAATCTTCAATTATAGCAACTACTTCTTTCTTTTTTGACTCATAATTGTTTTTCAGATTAGTAACTGAAATAAAAACATCAGAAGGGATATCATTTAAAATCGCCAGTGCCTTATCCCATTTCTCCTTAACCGCTTCATACTCACTAACCGTTTGAGCCTTTCCCATCTGTTTCTCTGCATCTTGAGCTTGTTGTTTGGCTTCGTTGATGGAGTCAATAGCTTGATTTTCTTTATCTAAACGACGTTGTATCTTGGTTAATTGACTTTGATAA
>NZ_VIKX01000291.1:2003-15566 GCF_009711935.1 Dolichospermum sp. UHCC 0259
TATCTTTTGCTTGTTTGTATTTAGAACTAAATTCCTCATCAATAGCACAGTTATCTAGTGGTTTACAAATAATAGGAATATGCTCCGATTGAGTTCCTAAAAAAACTGTTCCCAGTACGAAAACACCTATGGAACTCCAGGTGATTATCCGAGATGAGTTATTTGGCACAGAAATGCGACTCTTTGGAACACCTGAATTTTGCTTTGATTTAACTTGAGTAGATGATATTTTTGATGGTGAGTTTTGTTGTTGAGATGGTACTTGAGAAGATTTGTGTGAAGACTGATAAGCTGTTTTAGTTGTTAATTGTGAAGTTTTTAAAAATTGTAAAACTTCTTGAGCAGATTGATAACGGTCTTGATAATATTTTTGTAATAATTTATCTAAAACTGTGTCCAAGTCTCGGTTAACAGGTTTTTGTAAGTGAACACGCCAAGTTTTCACCCATTCATAGCCATATTCTTGGTAAAGTTCCCCAGGATGAACTCCTGTTAGTAAATGAAAACAAGTCGCACCCAAACTATATAAATCACTGGCAGGATATACTTTCCCATCCCGCATTTGTTCTAAAGGTGCATAACCAAAAGTACCAATTAATGTTCCTGTTGTAACTGTTCCCTGGAGTTGTTTTGATGCCCCAAAATCAATTAATATTAATTTGCCATCACTACGACGACGCATAATATTTTCTGGTTTAATATCTCGATGAATTATTTTATAATAGTGAACTACCTCCAAGGTTGTTAATAAATCTTGTAATAAGGCGCGGATTTTTAATTCTGAGAATATTCCCTGGTTTTTTAATTCTTGTAATAAATTTGCACCGTCAATGAATTGTTGTACTAAATACAAACGGTTATCTTGTTCAAAATAAGCTAACAGAGTGGGAATTTGGGAATGTTCACCGAGTTCTTGTAGTTGCTGTGCTTCTTGTAAAAATAATTCCTTGGCTTTTTGGAAGGCGTTTGTACCAGTAATCTGCGGTGCAAATTGTTTAATTACGCACTGGGTGTTAAGTTTGTCAATGTCTTGTGCTAAATAGGTTTTGCCAAATCCCCCACTACCTAATGATTTAATCGGACGATAGCGGTCTTTCAAGGTGACTATAGCAACGTTGCAGTTAGGACAGAATTGGGTATGTTCGGGAACTGAGGGGTTATGACACCCTGGGTTAAGACAACATATCTGATTCATGGTTGTGGGGTGGTAGATACGTTTATGATTAAATATCTACTAATATACACGAAATATACTTAAATCGACAATTGACTGATTTTTTCCCCAGTAAGTAAGTATGCTAGAATTAAACCAGTTTAGTTAACAGACAATTTTGATATTATATAAATTGTAGTTAAAACAAACCTGATATTACCACTGGAGGTAAATCATAAATGCTAAATAATCAGTCTATTACCGAACTGACTTTACAGGATTTAGAATCCTTGATTAATAGAATTGTTGATGAAAAAATTAATCAGATTAATCTTGATCAAGATCACAAAATAGAACAAACTGAGATTGTTCAAAACATACACATTTTGCCAGAAGATATTGAAAAATCTAATCCTTTTGTTCAGTTTGATGGTATTTTCAAAGACGATCCGCTTTTTGATGAATTTGTAGAAGATATGGCTGCAAATCGCCGTGAATTAGATGCAGAAATAGCTGCTTATGAATCTTATTTATAAGTTATTATGTAACATAATAAATACTTCCTAAACTCAATTACTTAAAATCCAGTTAGCCAGATTGATTTTAATTCGCTCTAATCTTTCTGTGGAAATTTCACCAATATTTCCTAATAATATCTTTTCTGATACAACTGCTAAACGTGAGACTCGAAAAACACTTTCTGATTTTAAGCCTGTTTGTTTAAAATCCTGATCATTGGGTGTAATAATTTCGTCAATTCCAGTCAATTCTTGCCCTGTTTTAGTGGAAATCATCCAAACTAGCCAATCATCATAATTGTTGATTAATGGCTTAATTAGAAGTGCTGGGCGTAACTTTCCAATTGCCAGATTCGTTTGGGGAAATTTGAATAAAACAATTTGACCAACTATTGCCATTTCTCTATAATGTCCGCTTCTGTGTATTCGGGGAGATGATCATTTTCTAAACCTCTCATAGCTTGTTCAAGAGAAAATTGATTCCATTCTTGATTTTCTGTATTATTTATATATGGTAACAAGGTATTATAAAGCGTTAGTTTTTCTTGTTGTAATACTTCTTGAACTATCTCCTTAATCAAGGCTTTTAATTCTTGGGTTTCCATAATTTTACCTTTGGCTAACTTCCTAATGTTAGTAGATAAATGCTAACAAAAAGAGTAAGGTAATGTAAAACTACACCCCTACTCAATTTGTTATCAATTAGCGGAATTTAACAGCTTACGCTTCATCCAAAGCTGCAATACCAGGTAAAACCTTACCTTCTAGCAACTCCAAACTCGCACCACCACCAGTAGAAATGTGGCTCATTTGGTCAGCCAAACCGACCTTTTCTACAGCCGCTACAGAGTCACCACCACCGATAATGGTAGTTGCGCCGGTTTTACCGATTTCTGCTAGAGTATGAGCGATCGCTTCCGTACCCGCAGCAAATTTATCAAACTCGAACACACCCATAGGCCCGTTCCAAATCACAGTCTTACAATCAGCCAAAGCCGCTTGAAAAACCTTCACAGAATCAGGCCCAATATCTAAACCCATACCATCAGCAGGGATATTTTCAATGGGAACAATAGTAGCATTAGCATCAGGCGCAAACTTATCAGCAGCAACAATATCTGTAGGTAGCAATAAAGCTACACCACGTTCTTTCGCCTTAGCTTCCAAAGCCTTAGCCAACTCTAGCTTGTCTTCTTCTACCAAAGACTTACCAACACTCAAACCACGCGCTTTATAGAAGGTGAAAATCATCCCACCGCCAATGATCAACTTATCGCACTTTTCTAACAGAGTTTCAATTACACCAATTTTGCTAGAAACCTTAGAACCGCCAATAATCGCCGCCAAAGGACGCTTAGGTTCTTCAATGGCACTTTGTAAATATTGCAATTCCTTCTCAACCAAATAACCAGCCACAGAAGGACTCAGATATTTAGTTACACCCTCAGTAGAAGCATGAGCGCGGTGTGCAGTACCGAAAGCATCATTTACATAAAAATCAGCGTTGCTTGCCAATTTTTCCGCAAATTCAGGATTATTCTTTTCTTCTTCTGGGTAGAAACGCACATTTTCCAACAACAGCACTTGGCCATTTTGCAAAGCCGCAACCGCCGCTGCAACATCATCACCAATACAGTCATCAGTCTTAACAACTTCTTGTCCTAACAACTCAGAAAGGCGTTTAGCAACGGGAGTTAGACGTAATTTCTCATCTACACCCTTGGGACGGCCAAAATGACTTGCTAAAATGACCTTAGCACCCTTTTTTGTCAAATCTTGGATAGTTGGCAGCGCAGCCCGAATCCGGGTATCATCAGTAATGTTGCCTTGATCATCCACAGGCACGTTAAAATCAACCCGCACCAAAGCGCGTTTTCCAGATATATCAGCCGCAGATAAACTTGCTAAACTTTTTTTAGACACAGCCAAACTCTCCTGATTACTTTTTTGTTATTGTCTTCAAAATATGACCATCAAGATTTTACCGGAGTGAGGGGTGCAGAGGTGAGATATGTTTAAAACAGTTCTATTTCCCATTGATCAAAGTCGAGAAGCCAGAGAGGCCGCAGATGTGGTTGCCAATATCGTGCAAACCTATGGCAGTCGCTTAATTCTGCTCTCAGTCGTTGAAGAACCAGACCCAGAAGCGCCAGCTACCAGTCCTATGGTATCTCCAGAAGCAGTTGCCCAACTCCTAGAAAATGCCCGAACCCTGTTTGCTGAACAAGGAATCGTAGCTGAATTACTAGAAAGACAAGGTAAACCAGCCTTTACTATTTGTGATGTAGCTGATGAAGTTAACGCCAGTTTAATTATCATGGGCTGTAGAGGAATAGGCTTAACGGATGAAGGCGCAACGGATAGCGTTACCACGCGGGTAATTAATCTTTCTCCCTGTCCAGTTTTGATTGTTCCTTGATTAAACGTCGCGTGCATTAGTTTGGTTTATTACAGTTTATGTCATAACAGACATCATTTGATCATAATGAATGGGAGATGTAAATCTCCCTTTAACTCACAGAATTATTTTGTGGTTTGATTATTGAAAAGATCCGTAGGGTATGTAAAGCCCATAATTTTTAACGCCAACCTACTTAGACAAGGTAACTAGTATTCGGCATAATGGGAAACATTGCATATTCATACCAAGCTGTCCAAATAAAACTCCGAATCCAGCGCTGACGTTTCTCCAAGCTTAATTCATACTCAAATGCACCAGAAGATTGATCAATAGCAGATAAATGGGAGTTACAACCACAGCCATGTTGGTAAGTGAAGCCGTATTTAGATGCTATACTTTGCACCTTCATTTGCATCGCAAATACCTTACCTGCGTGTAGAATAGCATCCCATGAACGTTTATGTTCTATATCTCTTGGATCAAATCTTAAAGCCCGTTCTTCAAACACATGATCTCGATAAATTGGGGCTAAATGCACATGATAGAAACTAGCTGGTAAATCATATCCAAATTCATCAAAGAGTTCCAAACCAATGCGAGCTACTTTTACCTCATTATTGTCCTCAGAACCTTTTGACTCACAATTATGCAAAACTGTTTCAAAGTTCGGATAGTTGTGAATCATAAAGTCATGACCATAAAATTCCAGAGTTTCCCATGCCAGTTGCCCAAATAACTCAGAAAATGAAGGTATTAGACGCAATAAATGGGGGCGGTCATTAAACAAATCAACATCACCATATTGCAGTTTATATTGAAACAACTGCGCCATTTCCACATAGATTTGTGGATTACTGAATCTGACATTTGCTCTGCCCTTAGCAATATCCTGCCACACACTAGGTAATTGAGCAACAGTAACCGCATTTTCACCAACAATGACTGCAACGTTAGAGGCTTCTTGAAGCTGCATATCCAATTTCCACAGAGAGTTTAATTAACTAATTTACTGCAAATAATCCCTTTTTTATCTTTTCAACAGCATAAAAAATGTTTGACAGATTGTCTTTTGACATTGATCCCAAAATGTCCATTATAGATTTAGGAATATTCACTGCTTAGACATTTTTTAATACCTGTTGTCAGTATATTTTTATAATTATCTCCAGACAAAAAAGCTAACAATTGCTAAGAATCGGCAACTTTTTTCTTCCTGCTTTATTAAGCCTCTGAGCAAAACAATTAACAGAATTATTCTCCCTTGCCTATTGACAAGACATAGAAAATATAGTAATCTCACAAGTGAATCGGTTTTAATGGAAAATAGTCATTAAACGCAAGGGGGAAAGTCTGGTGCAAATCCGGCGCTGTCCCGCAACTGTAAGGAGATTTATATCTCTAAGTCAGAATGCCCGCCGAAAGCCAGAAAACTCACATCCATCTGCGGTGGTACAGATGATTCAAGTCATGAATATTTCCATCAGAATTAATCAGTTTAGCTCCAGAGAAACTTTCCAAATTGTGTACTATTCTAAGAATAGTAACCGTCCATTTAATCATTTGCAATCCTGCTCTGAAGAAAGCGGGAAGCTTCTATAAGTGAGACTTATTGCTATCTTTTTGAGATATATTTTGACAAGAATAGAAAAGATTACAGTAATTGTAACTTGTCAGCTTTTGTGTGCAGTTAATTATTCTTCTTTACACATTTTGCAATAACCATACTGTAAAAAACTCTCATGTCTGCGTTTCCGAATTATTCTTCAACATTTCTAAGAAACGCAAATTTAATAACTTGCAATTCTGATTTAACGTGGAATGGTGCGTTACGCTGTCGCTAAGACACCCTACTTTTACACTTTATTTAATTCACATTTCTAAGTCAATGCTCAATCAAAAACATAACTTATTTGTTTGTACCACTTGTGGTAGTAAGTGGCAAGATGGTAAGCGGGTCGGTGAAAGTAAAGGTGAACAACTCCTAAAACAACTTCAAGAACTTGCTCAAGATAGTGAATTACACAATCAATTTTGCATTCAGGGGGTTGAATGTATGAGCGCTTGCAGTCATTCTTGCGTAATTGCTTTTGTAGCAGAAGGAAAATCAACCTATCTTTTTGGTGATTTACCAGTAGATAGTAGTGCATCTGCGGTACTAGAATGTGCAAGTCAGTATTATACAAAATATGATGGTGCATTGCCTTGGTCAGAACGTCCAGAACCTTTAAAAAAAGGCATTTTAGCAAAGATTCCCGCACTCGATAAGTGAGCGAAATTAAATAACAATTGTTGCTAGGAAACAGGAAACAATTTTTCTTTGTCGGATTTGGAAAATTGAGGATATCCAGATAGTTGAAACTGTTCCCTGTTCCCTCTCCTCACAGACAACTTTTATGGCTTACGCCACGCTTCGCTATCAGCAAACCTAATTATAAAAGATTTGCTGATTCATAGAGTCTTCTGATAATAGCTGTAATTTTGATTCCGTAGTCTAAATCCGCAGACCAGCGCCCTGATAATTGATTAACTGAGGGAGCAACACCTCTGGTAACAAAACGGAATCTAGGATCTACTTCTGGCTGGACTAAAGGTTCTAAACTGGCATAGGCTTTTAAATGTTGAATATGCGCTCTGACACCAATTCTGGCACTGGGAAATGATGCTCCTTCAGCACCACCACCAACTGTACCCAAACCGGCAAAGTTATTTTGTTGGGGTTTAATGTCAGTCCCAAACCGTAAAAATCCAGTTTCTAAACACATTTGACAAAAGGCAATGTCATGATTTATGCCTTCAATGGTTGCTTCTTCTCGATATAGTTTGGGAAGATCAGAAAATTGGGTAATGGCACTTTCATTATTGATTTTGAGAAATGCTTGTAATTGTCCTTCTGATGTATTGCCATTGGAGATAAGTTGTTCAACTTGTCCGGGACAAACTGCTAAAATTGAGCGTAATTTTACTGTGCGTGAGGCACTATCCCAACCAATAGAAATATTCGATTCTCGAAGTTCTACGGCTTTGATATAAACTATTTGCCGATAGGTAATTCGGCGTAAATTAATTGCTTTTGAGATATTAATCCGTAACCGATCTACTAAATCAATGGGGATGTAAGCATTACCATTAATTAATAGTCCTTGTTCTGAGTAATTTTGTCCATTGATATTGATGTTAATGCTGGGATAATTTTCGGTTGTTGGTTGTTGAGGATTATTTGCTTGACTCCAAGTAGTTAGTCCTTCGGCAATGCCGATCGCAAAATCACGACGACGACTTTGTAATAAAGCCCGATCTTCGGGACTGCTGAGGAAACCAACTTCTAGTAATATGGCAGCGATCGCTGTTTGACGACAAAATTGCAAGTTACCCAATCCACTATCTGTATCTGGTTTGACTCCGCGATTGGGTAATTGGGGGACACGACGCAAAAGTGCTGTCAATAACATTTCTCCATTTTGCTTGCGTTGGTCATTTTTGGCAATATAAAATGCACTTGCTCCCCGCACAGATGGACTATTGGCCGCATTGGCTTGAATTTCTATTGCCACATCTTTAGAATTAGCACGAGCATTAATCCAAACGATGGTTTGAGCCGCACTTAAATCGTCAGGAACAGCTAAAACTTCTAAATTCCGGGTTCGTAGTTCTATCACCACCAAATCCCGCAAAAGAATCATTTCCCTTGCTTCCGTTGTGCCACCAGCGATCGCACCGGGGTCATTTTTACCCGCTTCTGTGCCACCATGTGCCGCAGAAATAAAAATCCGTCCCATTTTTACCTATTTCCGTTGTTAAGTCCCAGCAATTGCAATTCTATAAATTAGCGATCGCTTCTGCAATTCTTTCAGACACAAAAGGCAAAATTTCCCGACTCTTAGCTTGTTCTTTCCCTTCCGTAAACACCACCAACAAATAAGGACGCTGATCTGGTAATTCAATATAAGCCGCATCGTGACGGACTGTGCTTGTCCAACCTGCTTTTGACCAGATTTGACTATTTTCAGGTAATCCACCCCCTAAGAAGCCTGTAACTTGGTTCTCGTCGCCATCTTGGCTTAACTCTTCTGGGTTAATACTGCGTTTGAGTAAATTCATCATGGATTGCGATCGCTCACTAGAAACCGTTACCCCACCCACGATACTATGTAATAGTCTCGCAGTCGCATCCGTCGTCACCATATTCCGATTTTCAAACATCTCCCCATAAAAAGCCCTTTCCCGGCCATAGGGACCATCACCCCAAGTCTTTTGACAGACATTAACCGCCTTCATTTCCTCCCACCCCAAAGACTGGTAATAACGATTAATAATATTCCGTTGATATTTCCAAGTTTCAAAAGGCCCAGGACTTAACAGCGGACCAGAAGTAGTTCCACTGATGATATCAACAATTAAACTAGTCGCATCGTTACTAGAATCAACGATCATATCCGTCAAAGCCCGGTTTAATTCCCCCGAAGTCTGACTCATGCCTTTCTCTAGCCATTCTTGCACCACCACCAAATAAAATAATTTCACCACACTGGCCGGATAAATCCGTTCTCCTCCCCGATAGCTAAAACCCCGCACCGGATGTTCCCAAAAAGCATTAGGAGTCAGCGCACCACCCGTATTCACTGGTGCAGGAGGATCATATACCACCCAAGTTAAAGCAATTTGATTGGGCGCTAAAGTGGGAAATTCTGCCCAAGTTGCCTCTAAAATTTGATTACCGATATTTGCTAGTTGTTGATCTTGATTAAAAAAAACCATTTGTAAATAATGTCCTTATGGTATTAAGAGTCTAGGTTCTGGCTTAATCCTATCATTACCTGTATAATTACCGAGGTAATAACTATGATTAAGCTGATTTCGGGTAATTTATCATGACATTTGATTTAACAAGATTTTATCAAGCTTGCAATCCAAATAAAACCCTTGATAAAAGTAAAGCTGAAGATAGACAATATTATATTGATTTTTCCGAGGTACGGGGTGCAGAAATAATTAGAGAATTAAAAAGAACTATTACTTTGCTTTCTCCAGAATCACCGACTTGTCAATTATTTACAGGACATATTGGTTGCGGTAAATCTACAGAATTGCTGCGGTTGAAAGCAGAATTACAAGAACAGGGATTTCATGTAGTATATTTTGAGTCTAGCCAAAGTTTAGATTTAGCGGATATTGATATTACAGATATTTTACTGGCAATAGCCCGCGAAGTTAGTCAAAGTTTAGAATCAGCACAAATTAAACTCAAACCAGGATATTTTCAAAATCTATTTACAGAAATAGCAGAACTTTTACAAACACCCTTAGATATTGGTGTAGAAGCGGAATTATCTGTAGGTATTGGCAAAATTACCGCCAAAACTAAAGATAGTCCTAAACTGCGTAGTCAACTCCGACAATATTTAGAACCCCGCACCAATGGCATTTTAGAATCAATTAACAAAGAATTACTCATACCTGCACAGGAAACACTGAAAAAGCAAGGTAAATCAGGTTTAGTTGTCATCATTGATAACCTAGACAGAATAGATAATGCAGTTAAACCAAATGGTCAATATCAACCAGAATACCTATTTGTAGAACGTGGTGAACAATTAAATCAATTAAAATGTCATGTTGTTTATACAATTCCCCTAGTTCTCATATTTTCCAACGCTTTAGGTAGATTAACAAATCGCTTTGGAGTAGACCCCAAAGTATTACCAATGGTGGCAATTAAACAGAGAAATGGTACAGATTACCAAGCAGGAATTACACTCTTACAAGAAATGGTCATGAAAAGAGCTTTTCCTGGTTTAACTTGGTCAGAAAGTCAAAATTTAATTACCAAAATCTTTGATAGTCCTGAAACATTAGAACGACTTTGTAAAGTTAGCGGAGGTCATTTGCGTAACCTGTTAATGTTATTATTTCGTTGTTTGCAAATGGAAGATACACCAATTTCTCACAAATGTGTAGAAACCGTCATCAAAAAACGTTGTAATGAATTAAATTTAGCAATTACTGACGAATGGGAACTACTAAAGCAAGTACAGAAGACAAAAACCTATAGAGGTAATGAACAATATGATATCTTACTCCGCAGTATGTTTGTCTTTGAATATCGAGATGAAGAAGGTTCTTGGTTTGATATTAATCCAATTTTGATAGAATCAAAGGAATTACAGTAATAATTACAGTAGGGTGCGTTAGCAACAGCGTAACGCACCATTGTTATTTAATCTATAAAGGTGCGTTTGGATTAACATCATGAATAATCAACAAAATATTCCTGAAAATAACGATAATTCTCTTAGGACAATATTAAGAGCAATTAATTTTTCTCAAGGTCAATTATCCCTAATTTTTCTGCGTTGCAATTATGCTAAATTACGTCAGCAGATAGCAGCACAACTCAAAGCAGCTTCTTCCATATCCATTAGAGAAATTACCTTACCAGAATCAGCTAAAAGTCTCTACGATAATATATTTCAAGAATTAAGAAATGAACAACCACAAGCTTTAATGATTTCTGGTTTAGACTCTGTTAAAAACATTGACGGAATTCTGAGTTTATCTAACCAAATTCGAGAGGAGTTTAGAAAAAACTTTCCCTTTCCGATTTTAATTTGGATAGATGATCAAATTCTCAGAAAAATTATTAGAGTTGCACCAGATTTAGAGAACTGGGGGAGTATTATTGACTTTGAAAATGATAGTGCTGATTTAGTTAATTTATTGCAAGAAACAACAGAAGGAATTTTTACTAATGACGTTATTCCTACTCCTCAAGTTTACAAAGAAATAGAATCTGCACGTCAGGATTTACAAAACAGGGGAGAAGAAATAGATCCAGAAATACAAGCAGGTTTAGACTTGATTTTTGGTTTACGGGAATATCAACAAGATCATCTAGAAAATGCTTTAATTTATTATCAACGCAGTCGAGAATTTTGGCAAATTCATAATAACTTAGAACGTCACGGTATGACATTGGTTAAAATATCTTTAGCTTATACTCGAAAAGCTGAAATTAGTATTACTGAAAATCGAGAAGATTGGCAAAATGCTAGAAATTATTTACAGCAAGCTTTAGATATTTTTGAACAAGCAGAAAGATTAGATTTAGTTGTTGAATATAACAACAATTTAGGAGAAATATTACGACACCTAAAAGCATGGACAGATTTAGAAAGTTTCGCTCAAAAATCTCTAAAATTATATGAAAACCTATCTCCTGCAAGGAGAGAGGCTTTGATTCCCCATTCCCTAGCAGGGAAGGGGGTTAGGGGGTTAGGTCAAAATTATGGTTTTCTCGCAGAAGTAGCATTAAAAAATAAAGAATGGCTAAAAGCAAATCAGTACGCACAGCAAGCATTAAATATTTTAGCTAATATTCCTAATTTACCATCTCAAGAATATGGTTTATATCGCTTATTTTTTGCCCGTTCTCAGATAGGTTTAGGAGACAATACCGCAGCAATTGAAACTTTAGAAACTGCTAAAAATGAAAGTTATCCTCAGTACAATCCTAAATTATATATTGATATCCTAGAAGAATTAAATTTTCTGTATTTTCAAGAAAAACAATATTTAAAAGCCTTTGAAATTAAACAAGCAAGACTACAAATTAAACAACAATATGGATTTGTAGCTTTTATTGGTGCATCTTATTTAAACCCCCAACGCAAAGTTATTAATTCTGAAAATTCAGAAGTTGAAAATACAGGAACAATTGCACAAGAAATTTCCGCTTCTGGTAGAGAAAAAGATGTTAAACGGTTGCGAGAAAGAATTGCAGGAACTCAAGATAAATTAACTGTAATTCATGGACAGTCTGGAGTTGGTAAAAGTTCGATTTTACAAGGTGGGTTAATTCCTGCACTGCAAAAAGAGCCTATTGGAGAACGTGATGTTTTACCGATTCTTTTACGGGTTTATACAAATTGGGTAGAAATTTTAGGAGAATCTTTAAAACCAAATATATCAAATGTAGAGGTAATTCATGAATTACTCCTACACTCTACGGATACAATTATTCAACAATTACGAAAAAATGCCGACAGAAATTTATTAACTGTTTTGATATTTGACCAATTTGAAGAGTTTTTCTTTGTGAATAATGACCAAAAACAAAGAAAACCATTTTATGACTTTTTACGAGTTTGTTTAGATATTCCCTTTGTGAAAATCGTCCTTTCTTTACGGGAAGATTATTTACATTATTTATTAGAATTAGACCGTTTAGTTGATTTAACCGTTACTAATAATAACATTCTTGATAAAAACATCCGTTATTATTTGGGTAATTTTTCTCCCGCAGATGCTAAAGCTGTGATTAAAAGCCTAACCGAAAAAACACGCTTTTATTTACAAGCAGAATTAATTGATGAATTAGTCAAAGACTTAGCGGGAGATATTGGGGAAATTAGACCAATTGAATTACAAATAGTTGGGACACAATTACAATCACAACAAATTAAAACTTTAGCTCAATATCAGAAATTTGGTAAAGAAAAATTAGTTGAGAAGTTTTTAGAAGATGTGATTAAAGACTGTGGTGCAGAAAATGAACAAACAGCGCGACTGGTTTTATATTTACTCACAGATGAAAATGGGACAAGACCTTTAAAAACTCATGTTGAGTTAGCAGAACAATTTCCTAAAGAAAGTGAAAAATTGGATTTAATTTTAAGTATTTTCGTCGCGTCGGGTTTGGTGTTATTGTTGCCAGAATCACCAGCAGATAGATATCAATTAGTGCATGATTATTTGGTTGAGTTTATTCGTCAGCAACAGGGAAATGAGTTATTAGCAAAATTAGCCAAAGCCGAAGCGGAATTAAAGCAGGAACAAGAAGCAAGACAAATAGTAGAAGATGCGAAACGTCAAGCTGATGAACAAATCAAAGAAGGACAAAAAAGGTTAAAGTTAAGTTCTAGTTTAGCTGTGGTTTTAGTGGTGATTTCTGGTGTAGCTTCGATATATTCTATGAATCAATTAAGAGAAGCGAGTATTGCTAAACAAGTTACCAAATTAGAACAAGGTGGAGTAAATGTTTTAAGACAGTTCCAACTTGAAGAGTTATCATCTTTAGTATCTGCTGTACAGAATGTTAAAGCTTTAAAAACATTAGTTAAAAATAATCCCCTGGAAAAATATCCCACTATTAGCCCTATTTATGCCTTAAATAATATCCTCGATAATATTAAGGAACGTATTCAATTTAAGGGGCATCAGGGTACAGTTTATAGTGTGAGTTTCAGCCCTGACGGCAAAACCATCGCTACGGCATCCGAGGACAAAACAGCGCGGTTGTGGAACTTGCAAGGGCAAATGATTCAGGAATTTAAGGGGCATCAGGGTACAGTTTATAATGTGAGTTTCAGCCCCGACGGCAAAACCATTGCTACGGCATCATCAGACAAAACAGCACGGTTGTGGAACCTGCAAGGGCAACTGATTCAGGAATTTAAGGGGCATCAGGGTACAGTTTATAATGTGAGTTTCAGCCC
>NZ_VIKX01000291.1:15629-18346 GCF_009711935.1 Dolichospermum sp. UHCC 0259
TGGGTCTATAGTGTGAGTTTCAGCCCCGACGGCAAAACCATTGCTACGGCATCATCAGACAAAACAGCGCGGTTGTGGAACTTGCAAGGGCAACTAATTCAGGAATTTAAGGGGCATCAGGGTACAGTCTGGGGTGTGAGTTTCAGCCCCGACGGCAAAACCATTGCTACGGCATCCGATGACTATACAGCGCGGTTGTGGCCTGTGCGGAATTTAGATAGGGGAATTAAGGATGGTTGTGATTGGTTAAAGGATTATTTAAAAAATCCGGGTATTAATTTGAGTCCAGAGGAACGGCAGTTGTGTGATGATGTGAAATAGTCTGAATCAGGATATCCAGGATTTGAGGATTAACAGGATGTTTATTAGACCTCTTGTGGAAATTAGGTTTTCAGCTAAACAGGTTAAGGGTTTCAGATTCTTTTTCGGAGATGTCTATTGTATTATTACATTTATTACATTAGGTTGTTTATGCTTGAATCTTGTATCTCTTACGGCAGCCTTAGCCATACATTTTCATTTTGACAAAATGAGAATTTAAAGGTTAAACATAATAGTTTATTATCTCATCCTGAAAATCCTTAAATTCTGGACATCCTGATTCTGACAATATCAATTATCTCATCCTGAAAATCCTCAAATCCTGGACATCCTGATTCTGACAATAATTAATTATCTCATCCCATAAATCCTAATTCAGATAATATTAATCATGTCTTTAAACCTACCAATTCCCCATTCCCCAACAGCAGAATATTTCTGTAACACCAATCTAAATCTCTATGATTCTCCTGAATGTATCCGTTTAGCCACCCAAGCTGCCACAGGAAGACATTTACAAATAATATCAAATCATCCAGATACAGCCATAGAAGTCCGTTTATGTGAAGATGACTATCCAGGATGGTTATCTGTTCAAGATTTACAATTTCTCCAACCAACAGAAACCATATATCAACCCCAATTCATCTCAGCCGCAGAAATTCAACAACACATACCCGCAATTATCGCTTTTACCCAAGCCGCAAAACAACAAGATAATTATTACCTTTGGGGTGGCACAGTTGCACCTAATTATGATTGTTCGGGTTTAATGCAAGCAGCATTTGAATCTGTGGGTGTGTGGCTACCAAGAGACGCTTATCAACAAGAAGCTTTTACCCAACCAATTAATATTACTGAATTACAACCAGGAGATTTAATCTTTTTTGGAACTCCTCAAAAAGCCACTCACGTGGGATTATATTTAGGTAATAATTGCTATATTCACAGTTCAGGAAAAGAACAAGGACGCAACGGTATTGGAATTGACCAACTCTCAGAACAAGGGGATAAAGTTAGTCAGGTTTATTATCAACAATTACGCGGTGCTGGTAGAGTTGTGAAAAGTTATGAACCACAGGTGAGATAAAATGAAAGATGGTGAATGGTGGGATAATTTTCCTGCTGCTTTGAGACCAGCCTATCCCTTTGGGGAAGTTAACGAACCAATTTCACTTTGCGTATCAAAAAGCAATTGAATTTCTGTACCATTTGCGATATCAATTATTATCAGAAAATGCCGGAAATGAAATTTACACTTTAATTGAATTTTTAGATGCTTTAGGTTATCGTATTGCCTTATACCAAATTAATATGAAGCTGCATAGAATAATTTAACGCGGATGCACGCAGATAAACGCGGATAAAGACAGATAAATCAACGGATTTCAGGATTATGTGCAGCCTCACATAGAATTGGTATTAGTACCTAAAGAGTAAATCTTGTATAAAAATCGTTTCCATCTGTATGAATCAACCCTCAATAAAATGGACTAGATAATTTTTTCATGAACATTATTACTCTATTATTTCCTCATATTGATTAGAGTCTTCTATCTCAAGTTCTTTTATTTCTGTCAAAACATCTCTTAAATTTTTTTCATCTAGCCATTGATGACGTTCTTTGGTATAGTCTCCCTTACCAGGATTGAAATATTGAATAAACCGAATAGTATCGGTAATTCCTAGAGAGTTAATTAAAGCATTATAACCTTGTTTGATAATTTCATTTTGAGTTTTCATCATTGCTTTCCTCTGTTTGTATTAATTCTGTCAACCATTGAACCGGATTATTAATTGTGATGTTTATTAATTGATAATTTGTTTTGGCTTTTTTTAAAAGTCGGTCATCTGTAGTAAGAAATACATCAGCCTGACTTCTTTCTGCACTAGCAATGTGAGTAGCATCATAGCTAGGAAATCCTAATTGTTGGAGTTGGGCGGATCTGGTTTCGATAAAAGGGCTATTAATAACTTTTATTTTAGCAAGGGAGAGTAATTTTTGGACATTTTGTAGTCTATCTATGTCAGGTGTTTGGTTTAATTCGGCAATTAAAGCGCTACTGTTAATTAATTTCCAATTTCCTAATTGACATTGATTGAGAATTGTTATAATTGCTTGTGTTTCTAAGTAAATTCGGGATTGTGTTTGATCATCAAAGGGGCGATTTAAACAACAAGCATCTAAATATATTCTATATTGTTTGCTCATAAATTGATTCATCTATAAATTTCAATAGGAAGAAATCAAGGATATCAGATAAAATAATCATCTGTCCTCTTGGTGCATAAATTCCATGACCACATTTGGTGAAAATCCCTTTTCTCCCCAAGAAATAGCCAGCAATTCTCATTTTGAAAAAAATAAGATAAAATTATCTTAATTTAAGTAGAGA
>NZ_VIKX01000292.1:0-695 GCF_009711935.1 Dolichospermum sp. UHCC 0259
TTGTCTTAAATTACCTGCTGAATGTGGGCTTGATATCTCTCAATGGGATTTGCAAAGCGTTGATTAAAGCTTTCAAAAGAACCTAATAAGCCAGGATTAATAAACCGGAATAAATTCCACAACTCACCCAGATGATTTTCAATGGGAGTTCCAGTTGTCAACACTTTAAAATTAGCTTTCAAGTTCATAGCTGCTTGAGAACGTTTAGTAGCCATATTTTTAATTGATTGGGCTTCATCCAATACAATCGTTTGCCACTGCAATTGAGAGAGCATTTGAGCTACTTCCTCTTGCTGCAATAAACCATAGCTACATACCAACATATCCAACGGTTGTAAACTATCCAATAATTTTTGACGGTTCGCGCCAGAAAATTGCAGAATATTTAGAGTTGGTGCGAATTTTTGCGCTTCACTTACCCAATTCATGCACACAGAAGTAGGGGCAATAATTAAAGTTGGTCCTGCATGGGCATTTCTAAGAATGACTGCTAAGGCTTGTACGGTTTTACCTAATCCCATTTGATCTGCTAAACAAGCACCCACACCCCAATGTGCTAAACGTGCTAACCAGCAGAAACCATCCATTTGATAGTCCCGTAATTCAGCTTGAAACGTAGACGGGAGTTCTGGTTTAAGGTCTTGCACTTCCTTGAGTTTCTGAATAGGTAGAGTCGAGGGGGAATATTATTTCCC
>NZ_VIKX01000292.1:708-1540 GCF_009711935.1 Dolichospermum sp. UHCC 0259
ATTTAGCCCAAGTTATGGTTCAAGTCACAGTTGATATCTTCCCACTCATATCCGTACCCTCCAAGAGACTATCCGCCAAATCTCGCTTATGGTGATGCAACTCCACAATCTTATCCTCAATAGTATCCTTAGCCACCAAGCGATAAATTGTCACCGGGCGTTGTTGTCCAATGCGGTGAGCGCGGTCAGATGCTTGATCTTCCACAGCAGGATTCCACCAAGGGTCTGTATGGATAACGTAATCAGCAGCAGTCAAATTGAGTCCTGTACCCCCTGCTTTCAAACTAATGAGAAAAACATCCCCATCCCCAGCTTGAAAGGCATCCACGCTTCTTTTCCGTTCCGCCATTGGGGTACTACCATCCAAGTATTGATATTTAATACTTTGCTTCTCCAGATAATCGCGGATGATATGCAAATGATCAACAAACTGACTAAACACCAAAGCCTTATGGTGACTTTCCAGAAGTTCACCCAGCACTTCGCCAAAAAGCTGTAACTTAGAACTGGATAACTCAGTATCAGGCATCACCAAACTAGGATTACAGCAAGCGCGACGCAGTTTCATAATTTCCGCTAACACTTGCAAATGTTTCTGTCCTGCATCTGCATTACTTTCACTCAGTTTAGATATAGCTTGACGACGCAAAGCTTCATAAAATGCTTTTTCCTCCCGACTCAATTCCACATGAAGCAGAATTTCAGTCCGGGAAGGCAATTCTGACAACACCTGATTTTTTGTCCGTCGTAATAAAAATGGTTGAATTAGTTTTTTCAGTTTATTACGTGCTTGTTTATCTTGATCCCACATTCAGCAGGTAAAACCAGAAAA
>NZ_VIKX01000293.1 GCF_009711935.1 Dolichospermum sp. UHCC 0259
TGGGTTTCTCCAGAACGAATCGCACTACCTGCAAAATGGGACACGATGCAAAGTTTTGTAAAGATGCTTGCAATAATACCAACTTTATGGTTTTTTTTCAGACTAAACTCACTCTCTTGACGCAGAGAATAGTGTCTTCTCTTCACCTACCAGCAAAGGCGTAATTATTTAGTGTAAAAACCCGTGCTTAATATCAGGATAATAATTTCAAAAGCATAGTAAAAAAAATTAACAGAATATAAACTCTTAGCCAATTAAATTAAACTATTTAGTGCCTGACGGGCAACTTCTTCCGCCCTAGCAGATGTAACTTTTTGGTAACGTAGAGTTGTTTGAATATTCTCATGCCCCATCAAAGCCCGCAATTCTTCAATCCCCATTAAACCAACACGCTCAGTAGCAAAAGTATGCCGTAAATCGTGGATTCTGACTCCAACAAGCTCTGGATATATACTTATTAATTGTCGCCAATATTCATGTACAGTCCGATAGCTAATTCTACTCACAACTTTAGTCACTGGCTGTTGTGCTGTGAATAGTGCATCTACAGTATTGTGACGCTCATATTTGAGGTATTTACTTAATGCAGATGCAGCCACATTACTAAAATAACAACAACGCTGTTTATTACCTTTACCAATTACTTGAAACTTAAATTTAGTTAAATCTGCATCATCTATATTTAACCCTAAAAGCTCATATATACGGCAACCTGAGTGATGTAATAGATGCACTATCGCATTCATTCGTAAGTCAGAGCTAACAGCTTTATAGAGGAGATTTAATTGTGTAGACGTTAAATATCGGACTACAGAATCAGTTTTATGCTCTCCTTTTTCTGGATTTGGCTGACGTTGCTTTAAACCCCGAATAGGATTGAACTGAATATAACCTTCTTCCACAGCAAAATTAAACAAACTTTGGACTATTGCTTGGTACTTGCGATGAGTTATATAGTTACAATCTGATAAACCTTTTAAATACTCAATCAAATTTTGCTTACCGATAATTTCTATCGCCCAACTTCCGTATTCCATAAGTATTGGTTTCAACGCCAATTCATAAGTACGCCTGGTACTTTTAGCTAAATCTGGACGTGACAAAAACTCAGTAATAACCGTGGCTAGAGTAACAGTCAAATTTTCTCCAAGTTATGTAATTTCTATCGAGACAAACCATCATTATTTAGTATATATTTTTAAGCATAATTTAGAATAATTATGATGATTCTTAATGAATACTTTGAAAACACCCATGCCAGAGGAAGCTCTGGGAGATTATATTAAGCGGTTGCGTGGGGAATTGAAAATGAGTCAGAATCAACTAGCTATTGCGGCTGGTATTCACCTCCATTCCTTGGGAAAAATAGAACGGGGAATCACCACGAGATTAAATCACAAAACTCGTCGGGGGTTAGCTAAAGCTTTATCTATTCCCAGCGAGTATTTAGAAGCAATTTGTAGCGGTGCAGAAATACAGCCAGCATTTACCAGTATTAAATTTTGTCCCCAATGTTGGACTCCAGGTACATCCACAGAACCAATTTGGCAGGATATCAGGTCATTACACTGCTTTATCTGCGGTTTTGAGCTTGTAGATCATTGTCTCAAATGCTCTAAGTCTGTGACAACTTTTCAGCACTGCTACTGCCCTTATTGCGGCTTTTATTACAAAAATACGACTGTTGAAATTGGTACTAATTCAATACCAATTAAAAGACAAAACTCTCAAACCAAGAAAAAGTGAGTCCATACATTTTATATATAGGACTTCTATTTGATTTCTGAACAATTGAGAAAGTCCAAACTTTTTGTGATAGAAATTAAAACCTCAGTATTTTTAGTAAAATTCAAAATGGACAATCCATCAATACCAGAGTGACATCTATAGAACGTACCGCTTACCCCAGATTCAAACGCCAATTTACCACCAAAGAACTTACAGACATTTATACCCCAACTAAATTAGAAATTGCTTTCGCTTATGCCACAACTAAAGGTGAAAGTAATATTTTGAATCTGCTCGTTATCTTAAAATCATTTCAAAGACTGGGTTATTTCCCGTCTCTGACAGATATTCCCCTAAAAATCATTAACCATATTCGCAGTCATTTAAAATTTGCTATTGATATTGGTTTAGGCTATGAAAATAACAAAACAATGTACCGACATCGGACAGCTATCCGCGAATATCTTCAAGTTAAATCTTTTAATCAAACGGCATTACATTTAGCAATATCTGTGGTGAATGAATCAGCCCAAGTAATGGATAATCCTGCTGATTTAATGAATGTTGCTATTGCCGAATTAATTAAAAATAGATATGAGTTACCAGGATTTAATACCTTAAATAGATTAGTCCGTCGAGTCAGAAATCTAGTTAATCAAAATCTATTTAAGTTGGTACTTGGTCGCATCAGTATTGATTATCAACAACGGCTACTCGACCTTTTAGATAATCAACCAGTAGAATATAGAAGTCTTTATAATAATCTCAAACAACTTCCTAAACGCCCCACCCGTAATCACCTCAATGATTTAATTGTCCATTTAATCTGGCTTGATTCTTTGGGAGATATTAAACCGCTTTTGGCTGATATGACAGCAGCTAAGATTCAACACTTTGCTGCCGAAGCTAGAGTATTAGATGCCAGCGAAATCAAAGAGTTCAATTTACCCAAACGAATTACTTTAATATTATGCCTGATTTACTCTGCCAGCATCAGAACGCGAGATAACTTGGTGGAAATGTTTCTCAAAAAAATGCAGTTAATTCATAATCATGCCAAGAAAGAGTTGGAACTGATTAAACAAAGATATCAAGTAACAGTTGAGAAGCTACTGGGGGTTTTCGGTAATGTTCTCCAAGTATTGGTTGATGAACCATCGGACGATAAATCTGATAAAATTAATCAATCTGATAAATCTAATGAAGTTAATAAATCTGATGAAGTTAATAAATCTGATAAATTTGAGCAAGTTAATCGCCTACTTGCTCCTGAAGGTGGTGCTGAACAATTATTGAGTGAATGTGAGGCAATAAATGCTTATAAAGGCAATAATTATTTTCCTCTATTGTGGCGATTTTATAAAAGTCACCGTAGTAGCTTTTTCCGATTGTTAGGTGCTTTGAAGTTTGCATCTACTACTAGCGAACAAGGTATATTTAAGGCATTAAATTTTATTCTAGAGAATCAGTCACGACGTGGTGAATTCTTTAATCATACTATTGATTTAGATTTTGCTTCTCCCCAATGGCAGAAGCTTTTAGTTGTTGAACAAGGAAATAAAACTAAAATTGTGCGTCGCCATTTGGAAGTTTGTGTTTTTTCCTACTTAATGGCTGAATTGAGGTAACTGTTCACACTCCCCCACTAAAAAGGAATTAGGAAGTAACAGGGATAGGAG
>NZ_VIKX01000294.1 GCF_009711935.1 Dolichospermum sp. UHCC 0259
CTCCTATCCCTGTTACTTCCTAATTCCTTTTTAGTGGGGGAGTGTGAACAGTTACGATTGATTCTGTCTTTGTGCTTGGTTCTACAGCATTGAGTTCAATATTATTTAATAACGTCGTCACAAAGGCAAAAAGTAAAAAAGGTAGAGATAAGAGAACAACAAGACCCACTGTAGCTAAAGCGTATACTGGTCTTTTTGCGCCCATCAGTGCTAAAGCTGAAGCCAAGCTAATGGTAATCGTAATTAACCAGGCAATAATTTGACCGTAAATATCACCAAAAGTTAAGGTACAGACAAACCGATAGTTTTGAATATTATTTTTGTTCATTTTAAACCGAACCTCAATTTTATTCTATATCTTCTACCTTAAATCTATGTTTGCCTTAAGAACAATTTCTCAATATATTTCCAAGGTTTGTAATATTACTTTACAAAAAACTAATTTTCAGTCACATCCTTGAAGAAATTGTCAATTGATATATTTTATGTATAACTATTTATACTGGGAACACGGTTAACAAGAAATTCGTCCTTTTAGGATAACAAATTTATCATTACCAACTCAGCAAAATTGATTATGGGATTGTTAATGTCTGTATCATATTCTACATTTTTTGTTACAAAACTTTATCTTATTTCTGAAAAATCACAAACTTTTCATACCCAATTTTAGGTAATGCTATCACCTCAATAAAGTAATAAATGGTAATATCAATAAAGGTCAAGCATTGATAACGACTGATTTTGACATTTTCTGCCTTACTAATCACAAAAATACTAAATAATTAAACCAAGAGGATATTTAACAATGAAATTGATGTCTAAATCTCTATACTTTCTGACTTTTTTCTTAACTCTATCTTCCCAGATAGGGTTCGTAAAAGCTCAATCTTACCCAAATCTAAAACGAGAGCAAATTAGTCAAAAATTTAAGCCTCGCGTAGATAATAAACGTAATCCGGTAACAGATGGTGGTGCTACTCGCGGAAAATCTTGTTTAACAAAAAAAGAGTTACTAATACCTTTAACTCCACTCAACCTCGTGGGATTAACCGTAGCTAAACATCCCACCTTTTTCTGGAATATGCCTGATTCTATAGCGAAATCTCTCAATTTTACCATATTTGCTGATGGTGAAACTGAACCCCTGTATAAAACTAAGCTGCCCATACGGAATGCAGCGGGAATTATGAGTTTTACCCTTCCTCAAAATGCCCCCCCACTAGAAATTAATCAAACTTACAAATGGTCTGTCAATGTAATTTGTGATCCTGAAGACTCTAGTGCCAATATTCGCATGAGTGCTTGGGTAGAAAGAATAGAAGCAGATACTTCCCTCATCCAAAATCTGAAAAATTCTGATTCCCGTAATCTATCCAATGTTTATGGAGAAGCCGGAATTTGGTATGAAGGACTAAATTCTATCATCCAACAACGCTGTATTCAACCAAATAATTTAGCCGTCAAGATCAAATGGCGACAATTTTTAGAATCAGCAGGATTAAAGGATATTATTTCTCAAAAATTAATCAATTCTTGTCTAGTTAATAATAAATAGTATGCGGCAAAAGCTGACAAAAAAAATCTGGCAATGGCGAGGAATATTAATTGCGATTGCTAATGCTACATTCCTTGTCACTTTATTGAGGTTCACAGGGTTACTACAATTTATTGAATTCACCGCTTTAGATCAATTTTTTCTCCTCCGTCCCCAAGAACCAGTTGATAGCAGAATAGTGATTGTAGAAATCAATGAAACAGACATTGAAAAACAACAACAATGGCCTATTTCTGATGCTGTACTAGCTCAAGTATTAACAAAAATTAAACTGCAAAAACCTAGAGCAATTGGTTTAGATATTTATCGCAATTTACAGGTGAATCCTGGACATGAAGAACTAATCAAGATATTTTCATCTACGCCTAATTTGATTGGTATTGAAAAAGTCTTCAAAAATGAGGATAATTCACCAATTAAACCACCATTAATTTTGAAGAAAAAGCTACAAGTTGGCGGTAACGATTTACCTAGAGATGATGATGGAAAAGTGCGAAGAGGATTACTGTATCTATATTCAGAAAACGGTGATTTTTTAGAAAGCTTATCCTTAAAACTAGCATTATTATATTTAAAAGCAGAGGGAATTACCGAAGAAGCTGCCAAAAATAATCCAGATTATTTACAATTAGGTAAAAGTATTTTTCCTCGATTTATCGGTAATGATGGTGGTTATATTAGAGCAATAGATGGCAGTTATCAAATTATTTTAAATTATCGCGGAAATATAGAAAAATTTTCCCATGTTTCTTTAACAGAAATTTTAGAAAATCGGATTTCTCCAGATTTAATGCGAGGAAAGGTGGTGTTAATTGGTTCTAGCGCAGGAAGTTTAAAAGACCTCTTTTACACTCCTTATACTAATAAAATCTTTGCTAGTCCACAACGAATGCCCGGTGTGGTGATTCATGCAAATTTAATTAGTCAAATCCTCAGTACAGCATTAGATAATCGTCCATTAATTAGGTCTTGGTCTGAACCTTGGGAATATATCTGGATATTTGTTTGGTCAACTATTGGTGCTACTTTGAGTTGGCGACTACGCCATAGTAATCAACTGGTGACAGTTGGTGTTATATTCATGGGGATTATTTTAATTGGTGGTTGCTTTCTCTTGTTTTTATTTGGCTGGTGGATTCCTCTAGTTCCACCATTTTTAACATTAGGAGGTTCAGCAATTTTTATTACTCAATATGTGGCTGGTAGCGCGGCAAATATGCAAAAGACTTTTGGACGCTATTTGGAAGAAGAAGTAGTTAATAGTTTATTAGAAAATCCTGCTGGTTTGAAACTAGGGGGAGAACGCAGAAAGGTAACAATTTTAGTTTCTGATTTAAGAGGGTTTTCGGCTATTTCTGAGGAATTTAGTCCAGAAGATGTGGTCAAAATTCTCAATCTTTATTTAGAATCTATGACTGATATTATTCATCATTATAAAGGGACAATTAATGATTTTATGGGTGATGGAATTTTGGTGATGTTTGGTGCGCCAATTAGTCGAGAAGATGATTCCCAAAGAGCAATTGCTTGTGCTATGGCTATGCAATTAGCAATGAAACAAGTGAATGAAAAAAATCAAGAAATAAATTTACCAATTCTAGAAATGGGAATTGGCATAAATACAGGTGAAGTAGTTGCTGGTAATATTGGCTCTCAAAAACGGGCAGAATATACTGTTATTGGTAGTCATGTAAATTTAGCAGCGCGAATTGAGTCTTATACTGTGGGGGGACAGATTTTTATTTCTGAACATACTTATCAAGATGCGAATATTGATTTGCGAATTGATAGCGAATTACAAGTAGAAGCAAAAGGAATAAAACACCCGATTAATCTTTATGAAGTTGGTGGTATTGGTGGGAAATATCAGTTATTTTTACCCACAGAAGTAGAAAGTATGGTGAGTTTGAGTGAGGAATTATTAATTGAATATATGATTTTGCAAGGTAAGCATATAGACGGAGAATTATTCCCTGGTGCATTGGTGGGACTGTCGGAACATGGTGCAAAACTTTATTCTCAATATCCGTTGGAAAGATTAAGTAATATTAAATTCAAATTATTAACAGATACAGATATATGCGATGAAGAGCCAGATATATATGCAAAGGTAGTGAGAATACCTACTGTTGACCAAAAGTATTTTCTGATTCGATTTACAAGTTTATCACAAAAAGCGAACTGCTTGCAGCAGCGCTTCGCTATCGCTCGACTAAATACAATTCCTGACATAAATCTGTATCAATAAAAGCATTCTCATCTGGTTTTAGCAAATCAAGTTTGTACCTAAGAAGGTACTGCTGTCACCATTAAAGCTAATGGATATTTATTCATAATTAATAAAAACTTATCCCCTCTTTAAGGATATATGATATAAAAGTAAATAAAACTTAATCATTATTTATCCAAATGCTAAATGACTCCCCTCCCTTACCCAAATTTAAAGACTTACTAACCCAAAAAATCCTCTTAGGTAACGAACCTAGTGCTGAGTTAATCGCAATTCTTACCATCTATTTTGTTCAAGGTATACTGACATTATCGCGTTTAGCTGTGAGCTTTTTTCTCAAAGATGAATTACTATTAGGTCCAGTGCAGATGTCAACAATTATGGGAATCTGTACTATACCTTGGATGATTAAGCCATTATATGGGTTTATTTCCGATAGTTTACCCTTATTTGGTTATCATAGAAAACCTTACATAGTTATATCAGGAATTCTAGGCTGTGCAGCTTGGTTATGTTTAGGAACAGTGGTTCATACTAGCACAACAGCCACAATGATGATTGTACTTTCTTCTCTCTCTGTGGCTATTAGTGATGTGATAGTTGATTCCATTGTAGTTGAAAGAGCCAGAAACGAATCAGAAGCAAAAATAGGTTCTTTACAATCTCTTTGTTGGGGTAGTTCCGCCATTGGTGCTTTATGTACAGCTTACTTTAGTGGGTTACTTTTAGAATATTTTACCACCCGCACAGTATTTTTAATAACAGCATTATTTCCTTTAATTATTTCATCTGTAGCTTGGTTAATTGCTGAAAAACCTATTAATAAAGATCACAAAAAAAGCAATAACACAAAAACTCAACTATTAAAAATCCGCCAAGCAATTACTCAAAAAACAATTTGGTTGCCCACATTATTTATATTTATTTGGCACGCTACACCAAAAACCGAATCAGCATTCTTCTATTTCACAACTAATGAACTCCACTTTCAGCCAGAATTTTTAGGAAGAATCAGGTTAGTGACGAGTTTTGCTTCCCTCATTGGGGTTTGGGCTTTTCAGCGTTACTTTAAAAACATTCCCTTTAGAACAATGATTACTTCGGGGATTTTCCTATCCACAGCTTTAGGAATGACGAATTTATTATTAGTAACTCACACCAACAGACTTTTAGGCATAGATGATCATTGGTTTAGCTTAGGTGATAGTTTGATTATTACTGTGATTGGGCAAATTGTATTCATGCCCATATTAGTATTATCAACAAAGCTTTGTCCTCCCGGCATAGAAGCCACATTTTTTGCGTTAATCATGTCTGTATTTAATGTAGCAGGAACAGTTTCCTACGCATTAGGATCAATCATGATGAAATGGTTAGGAATCACAGAATATCAATTTGATTCCCTGTGGTTATTAATTATTCTCACTAACTGTGCTTCTCTGATACCTATATTTTTTATTAAATTGCTACCAGATGCTAGAATTGATAATGATGTAATTAGTTAATAGATAAAAATATCGAAACCAATTAGATTTATGTCTATATTTACATCCCTAATTTCTTGAAAAATTTTACCATAGTCAACAAAAAATGCAAATATTAGAACCTCAAGATCAGCAAAATCTCCAAAAATCCTACACTCTCAAAGATTGGCAAGGAGGATATGAATCTCTTAACCAGGAATTTGATTACTGGATTGATGATATAGAAGGGGAAATACCGCCAGAATTACAAGGGACATTATTTAGAAATGGACCCGGTTTATTCGATATTAATGGGCAAAAATTACATCATCCCTTTGATGGAGATGGGATGATTAGTCGCATTACCTTTACCAATGGCCGCGCCCATTTTCGTAACCAATTTGTGAAAACGTCAGGTTATTTAGCAGAAAAAAAAGCGGGTAAAATTCTTTATCGTGGTGTTTTTGGTACACAAAAACCGGGCGGTTGGTTAGCTAATATTTTCGATTTCAAAATTAAACATATTGCTAATACTAATGTAATTTATTGGGGTAACAAACTATTAGCACTATGGGAAGCATCCGAACCTTATTTACTTAATCCGCACACTCTAGAAACAGTAGGAAATGAATACTTTAACGGTGTTTTATCTAAAGGTGAAGCCTTTAGCGCCCACCCACGAATTGATGCAAATGGTACATTAGTTAATTTTGCTATTACACCAGGACCATCAACCACAATTAAAATATTTGAGTTAAACACCGACGGAGAAATTACCCATAAACAAAATCATAGCGTTGCTGGTTTTTGCTTCATTCATGATTTTGTAATTACCGAAAATTACTGTATTTTCTTCCAAAATCCTGTTAGTTTTAACCCCATACCTTTTGCTTTAGGAATATCTAGCGCTGCCCAATGTATTAAAGTCCAAAAAAATCAACCTACAAAAATTATCATTATTCCTCGCCAAAACCCAACTAAAAAAATCAAAGTTTTAGAAACTCAGGCAGGTTTTATTTTTCATCATGTTAATGCTTTTGAATGTGGTGATGAAATCATCATTGATTCTATTTGCTATGAATCATTAACAGAAGTTGAACCCAATAGCGATTATCGAGAAACAGATTTTGATGCCAATTCTCCTGGGCAACTTTGGCGATTTAATCTCAATTTACAAACCAATACAGTCCAAAATCATTTAATAGATGATCGGGCTTGTGAATTTCCCTCAATTCACCCTCAGAATGTCGGTAGATATTATCGTTATCTATACATGGCGGCGGCTCATCAATCAACTGGAAATGCACCCCTCCAAGCAATTCTCAGGCTTGATTTAGAGTCACAACAAAGACAATTATGGAGTGCTGCACCACGAGGTTTTATCGGTGAACCAATTTTTATTCCTCGTCCAAATTCCCAGACAGAAGATGATGGGTGGTTAATAGCGTTAGTTTATGATGCAGAACATCATCGTTCAGATGTGGTAATTCTAGATGCTGTAAATTTGGAAAAAGGGGCGATCGCACAACTACATCTCAAACATCATATTCCCTATGGTTTACACGGAAGTTTTACTTCCGCAGTATTTATGTAATTTACTTTGGAAAACTCGCTACACCGCAGGTACAAAAAAACTCTTGATGGCTGGTACTTGATTAGCGTTTATCTATTTAGTGCCTAATTTTATTACTACGTAGCTATCACTACCAATTACAGTACCAGGAAGCGATTCCTAGTAGTTCGTCAATCCAAAAATGACGGGTGAAGGCAAGCAGGGGAGCAGGGGAGCAGGGGAGGGAAGAACAAAAGTCATTATCCGTCAAAATGTCTTTGACAGACTACTAGGTCGCGCTTCGCTATCGCACCCTCCACATCCCTAAAAGCGATCGCACCTTCCAAACCCCCAACAGCGAACTGCTTGCAGCAGCGCTTCGCTATCGCACATCCTCACATCTTCCAAAAGCGATCGCATTCCCAACATCCCAAAAGCGATTCCTACGGAGCGCTTCGCTATCGCACTCCCACATCCCAAACAGCGATCGCACCCCATACACCCCCAAAACAGCGATACCTTTGGTCAGCGCTTCGCTATCGCACTCCCTACATCCCAAACAGCGATTCCTACGGATCGCTTACTCTATCGCACTCTCACACCTCCCAAAACAGCTATATCTTCCCTTGACAAAATATTTTCATACAATTAACATGAAATTATCAAATAATTTATTGAAATTATGATGTTTAGCCTAAGCGATATTCACCCCTTATCAGAATTTCAGCGCGGAGCAAAGATGTTTCTGGATAAGTTAAAAGAAACTCAATCTCCCATTGTGCTGACTGTGAATGGTAAGGCTGCTGCTGTGGTTCAAGATGCTGAAAGTTATCAAAAACTTATTGATAGACTGGAATTACTGGAATCTGTTGCTAAGATCCGTCAAAGTATAAATGAGTTTGAACAAGGTGAGGGTATGCCCTTAAATCAAGCATTTGCAGAATTTAAGGAAAAATATGGCATACCGGATTGAGATTTCACCTAGTGCTATTGCTGATATTGAGAGTATTTTCCTGTGGATAAAAGAGGATTCACAGGAAAGAGCTTTTCGTTGGGTGCGGGGATGTTATGAAATTATGCTGACGTTGGAAAATTTCCCCCAACGTTGTTCTTTAGCTATAGAAAGTAAGTATATGGGAATTGACGTTCGACAACTTCTTCACCAAAAACAATTTTTGATTTTATTTACAGTTCAAAACATTGAGGAAGAGGAAGGAGTTGTATATATTCATCGTGTTCGTCATGGTTCTCAGCAGAGATTGGAAAATATACAGGATTTATTGGGAGATGAATTATAAAATTTGACACTCAATAGCGATCGCACCCCACATTCCCAAACGCGATTCCTACGGAGCGCTTCGCTATCGCACTCCCATACCCCAAAAGCGATATAAAATTATGATATAATCAGTGGTACTATTATGTATAGTTCAATTCGGGTAAAAACTATAACTATAAAATAAGCAAAAAATGTATGTCTAATTATCAAGAATTGTTACAACAAGCTAAAAATTTAAGTGCTGAAGAACAACTTAAATTAGTAGGTGAATTAATCTCAGTGGTTCGTAATCGTGTTATAGATAAATCAAAAAAGCGTAGTATCCTAGATTTAGAGGGTTTAGGTAAGGAAATTTGGCAAGGTATTGATGCTCAAGAATATGTTAATCAGGAACGTGGAAAATGCAATGGATAGAACAGTTACAGGGTCAAACGGTTGCTTTAGACACTGCACCACTGATTTACTTTATTGAGCAAAATCCTGAATATATAGAAAGGGTAAGGCTGTTTTTCAGAGCATTAAATAATCGTGAATTTAAGGTAATTACATCTGTTGTAACTTTATTGGAAGTATTAGTTTATCCTTTGCGACGTGGAGATATAATATTATCTCAACAGTATCGTGACATCCTCTTTGAGGATGAGGAAATTTTAAAGGTTATAGAACTTTCTCCAGATATAGCGGAAATAGCAGCACAATTAAGAGCAGTATATAATTTGCATTCTTTAGATGCTATTCAAATGGCCACTGCTATTTATGGGGGTGCGTCTTTTTTCTTGACAAATGATATTCGTTTACCTTCTTTACCAGGATTAACGGTTTTGGTTTTAAATAACTTAATAATTTAATTAAATGCAGCGATCTCACTCCCAACATCCTCAAAAAGCGATTCCTACGGAGCGCTTCGCTATCGCATCCCCACATTCCCAAACAGCGATGACTATCATACAAACTCCTTCGTGTATCAAGAAGGTGAAAGAAAGGTGCTATGCTGGAAAAACGTCAAAAATAAAAACTTAAATTGTATGAAACAGAAAGTTAAACAAACTCATCAAAATGTTGCACAACTTTCTCTGGTATTAGATTACAAAGATGCACTACACCAAATCCGTAACTATTTAGCAGGCCAAATGATAGGTGCTACCCGTGATGAAACTTTACTAGAGGAAGTTATTAAGTGTTTATTTTGCAAGATTTATCTAAAAAAACACCAAAATATAGTAATTAACCCCGATACTAGATTAAGCATTCAACAACAATATCAAAAAACTTTTAGCGAAATTCAGATTTTATTACCTAACTTATTTAATTCTCAAGATAAATTACAGCTAGATAAAAATAGTTTAGAATTTATTGATCAAAAATTAGAAATACTTGATATTCATCAATGGAGTTATGATCCTTTTGGAGATGCTTATGAAGTTTTTACTAGCTCTATTGTTAAGGGAAAAGAAGGACAGTTTTTTACCCCTCAAAATGCTATTGATTTATTAGTTGAATTAATTAATCCACAACCCGGTGAAACAATTATAGATCCTGCTTGTGGTGCTGGAGGTTTTTTAAACTCAGCAGCACGTCATCTTATTAATTTAGGAATTACATCTGAAGAGGTAAATCAATATGTTTTTGGTATAGATAAAGATAATTATTTAGTTCGGCTTGCCTCAGCTAGATTATCATTATTTACTAAAACATCAGCTAATATATTTTGTAGTGATTCTTTGGCTTGGGATGTAGATAAATCATTACAGGATAAACTTGGTACTTTTGATATTGTTTTAGCAAATCCACCTTTTGGCACTCGAATTGTTGCCGCTTCTAGTAACACTCAAAGAACTTTTGAATTAGGTTATAAATGGCATTTAGATAAAAAATCAGATAATTTTATTAAATCCAATGAACTGCAATCCTCTGTACCTCCACAAGTATTATTTATTGAAAGATGTCTTTCTTTAGTTAAACCTGGAGGACGTTTAGGTATAGTAGTTCCAGAAAGTCTAATTTCTAGTAAAACTTATCGCTATGTTATTAATTATATTGAAGAAAAAGCAGATATCAAAGCGGTTATAGGAATGCCAGAAGAATTATTTAAGGTTTCAGGAAAAAGTGGTACTCATACAAAAACTTGTTTATTAGTCTTACATAAGAAAAAAGAAGCAAATATACAGCAGAAGAATAATATTTTTATGGCTGATGCTAAATTATGTGGACATGATAGCAGAGGACGGAAAAATAGTAGGGACGATCTGCCAACTATTGCCTTAAATTATCATAAATATAGACAAAATAACCTAGTTAATTCTAGTTTAGGGTACGAGGTAGAATTTAGTAAAATTACAGATTATATTCTTGCCCCTCGTTATTATAACCCAGAAATAATTAATGAATTGCAAAGATTGCATAATACCCATGATTTGATTCCCATATCTGAATTAATCTCTCAGGGTTTACTAGATGTGACAACAGGTGATGAAGTAGGTAAAGAAAATTATGGAACTGGTGATATTCCATTTGTAAGAACTTCAGATATTTCTAACTGGGAAATAAAAAGAAATCCTAAACATTGTTTAAGTGAAGAAATTTATCGTTCTCTTGCTGCTAAACAAGATGTCAGAGAAGGTGATATTCTCATGGTGAGAGACGGAACATATTTAGTAGGACACTGTGCTTATATTACGAAATATGATAAGAGAATAGTATTTCAAAGTCACATTTATAAATTGAGAATAAAAGATAATTCTAAATTATCTGCATATTTATTAATAGCAGCTTTAAGTTCCGAACCTGTAATTATGCAGATCAAGGCTAAAAGATTCACTCAAGATATTATTGATTCATTGGGTGATAGACTAGGTGAAATTATTTTACCTATTCCTAAAGACTGTGAATTAAAGGAAAAAATTACACAAATAGTAAAAAGATCCATAGATGATAGAATTGAAGCACGAGAATTAGCCAGACAAGCCTGTGTTGAATTAGTTAGTTAAAAGAGTGAAGTTTAATTTTTATAAAAGACCATTATCTTGATAGTTATTAAAAATCTTTTTTAATAACTCTCTAGTTTCATCCACTGAGCGATTTTGCTGAATTTCATTACCTTCTGAACTAATCCAGCAAATATTTTCTCCACGTTGTATTTGCATATCAATTAACCCTTTAGCTTTTCTGGGAACTATATGACCTACTTGAAACTTAGATTCACCATGAGTACAATTCAATAATTCATACTGAAAATCGGTAAATGAAAAATATTCCATTTTTATAGGACATTTACAAGATTCGGGAATAATTTCCCCTTGTTCAATTATTTTTTCTTTTTCAAGACTCTGAATAATATCTACCGGAAATCCTTTAAATTCTAAAATTTGTGTAATTAATTTGTACTCTATTTCTTGACAATCTCTTACAAAAGCAAACTCTATAGAGTCTGGATGCGCTTCCCATCTTAATTCACGATTAGTTTGATAACCCCCAGTTTGACCTCGATCTGTCAAATAAGCTTTAGTTCTTACCTTATTGTAAATCTTTTGAAATAATTTATAGTATTGTGAATTTTTAGTTTTGGTTAATAAGAATTTTTCTAATTTAAGGATTTTTAGAATTGATGGATTATCAAAACTAATAATATTTATGTTTTTAGCATCATGAATGCTACTATTATTGATATTTTTTTGCTGGTAATCAATCCAATAAAACTTACTTCTCTTTTGTCGCAAATGAATAAAATTTACTTTATTATCATCGGTAGATAAAACAGTCACAAAATCGCTTAATATTTTAATAAAAATATCTATACAATCCTTATATATATTATGTCTAGGGTCTGGAAGATTGAAATGCTCAGACCAACGTGTGGCATAATTAGCTGAACCTCCTTTCTTCCAGACAAGTTGAACAAAAAAAGAAAATCTAAAAATGTCAGTTAAACTCGTGGTTACCTGTTTTTCTGTTAACAGTCGAGAAAGTTCTAGACATTTTGATAATATTTGACTGTCTTGTCGTAAAACAGGCAAAACTTTAGTAGAAAGTGAAGCAAGGTTAAACTGCTTTTTCTTAACATTTTTATCAGATTTACTCTTTTCCTTACTGATATCAATTGCTTTCAACTCTTCATCAATAATTGTTTTTACTTGCTCAATAATACTATTCATTATTTTCAATATTATATTCTGAGAAAAGATCAGAAATAGAAATACCTAACGCTTTAGCCAACTTTTCTATATTTTTTAAGGAAGGGTTACGAGTACCTGATTCAATCCCCGAAATATAGTTACGATGAAGACCAGCTTTTTCAGCAAGCTGTTCTTGCGACAAATCTAGTTCTCGCCGTCTTCTCCGAATTGCTTTTCCAAAACGGTATTCAATTTCGTCTTTTATTTTTTCCACATCAACATCTTTAAATACTCAGCAGAGAAAGTCTATACATTATTAATGGAGTTTTGCACACTATAAGTTTATGTAGTATAATTTTTTATAAAAAAAAGGAGCTATCTAAGCTCCTTTCTATTAGTGATAATTTTTTAAGTCTGAGTGATAGATTTTACTCAATTCCCTCAATCCGGTTTTCCACCTCCTGATACAACTCACGTAACCGGTCTAAATTCTCCTCGCTAGTCTCCCAATAACCGCGTCCATTCATTTCCAACAAAGTAGAAACAATCTTGCGGAAAGAATGAGGATTGAGATTCATGAGACGCTTTTGCATTTCCTCATCTTTGATGAAAGTCTCGTTCGTGTCCTCATAAACCCAGTTATCCACAGCGCCAGCAGTCGCACTCCAACCAGTGGTATTTACCAACCGTTTAGAAAGTTCCCGCACACCTTCGTAACCGTGAGATAACATCCCCTCATACCATTTGGGATTTAACAACTTAGTCCGCGCATCTAAACGCACAGTTTCTGATAAACTTCTCACCTGTGCATTCGCAGTAGTTGTATCTGCAATATAAGATGCTGGTTTCTTGCCATCTGCACGCAGACTTGCTACTAACTTAGTCGGATCAGAGTCAAAATAATGGGAAACATCTGTTAAACTGATTTCCGAAGAATCGAGATTCTGGAAAGTTGCATCAGCAGTTTTCAAAGTAGTTTCAAAAATCTCTCTTGACTCATCCATAACCCCAGGATTATCAGAATTGAAAGAGAAAGATTTGCGCTTCAAATACATTTCCTGTAACTCAGCTTCACTATCCCAAGTGCTATTCTCCACCGCAAGGTTAATATTAGAAGAATAAGAACCGGAAGCATTAGAGAAAACGCGAGTTGCAGCTTGACGCAGATTTATGCCCATGTCCTCAGCTTGTTTCAAAGCGTGCTTGCGGACAAAGTTCATTTCCAAAGGTTCATCAGCTTCCGCAGCCATTTTCACACCTTGGTCTAGCAAGTTCATTTGGTTAATGAATAAGTCGCGGAATACACCAGAACAGTTAATTACAACGTCAATTCTGGGACGACCCAACTCTTCTAAAGGTATCAATTCCAACTTGTTCACCCGTCCCAAAGCATCGGGAACTGGACGCACACCAATCATCCACATAATTTGGGCGAGGGATTCACCGTAGGTTTTGATGTTATCTGTACCCCAGAGGACACAGGCGATGGTTTCTGGCCAGTTTCCTTCATTTTCTGACCTGTTCCGTTCCAACAACCTATCCACGACGATTTTCGCAGATTGAACTGCGGCAGAAGTGGGGATAGATTGGGGATCTAAAGCGTGAATATTTTTACCTGTGGGTAATACGTCAGGATTACGGATAGGATCTCCACCGGGACCAGGGAGAATATATTCACCGGCTAAACCTTGGAGAAGTCCACCCAGTTCGTTATCTGCACAAACTTGTTTTAAGCAGAATTCCAAATATTCAAACAGGGGTTTTAACGCAGAGGTATCAACTTTGGTGTAACCTGATTGATGCAGTGATTCTAACCAAGGTTCTTTTCTACCCATGTACAAGAAATTCAACTTGGAAACCGCGATAACTCGACCTTCTGCGTCAATTTGTTCTTGAACTAATGCCGTGACAGCCGCACGGGTAGCGAGGGTGATATCTTGTAATAGTTGCACATCTGCCAAAATGCCGGCATCGTTGTTTCTGTAGATATCCTCAATGGTGCGTCCCAGACTTCTAGCAATAATTCCGGGTAAACCTTGAATTTCTTCCTCTTGTCGGTCTAAACTAGCAATATTGACTAAAGTTGCGATCGCTTCTTCGGCACTAGGAGGTTTACCAATCACGTGCAGTCCACAAGGTAACAAGCGCGATTCAATCTCCATCAACCGCCGATAAACGCTACCAACAATGTTATCCCGTTCTTCCGAGGACATATCCTTAGAATCGGTTTCTGGTAACTCAATATCCTTGTCTAAGTTGACAATGCGGCATTTATCCATGATGGAATTGACAATGGAAACGCCCCGTCCAGTGTCTTTCAAAGTTTGGTAAGAAGCAATTAACTCGCTGAGTTCCTTCAAACCTTTGTATAAACCAGCATTTTCCGCCGGTGGTGTTAGGTAAGAAATTGTTTCTGCATAACTGCGACGTTTGGCAATTGTGGCTTCACTGGGGTTATTAGCTGCGTAATAATACAGGTTAGGAATTGAGCCAATTAGTTGATCTGGGTAACAATCACCAGACATTCCCATTTGCTTACCGGGCATAAATTCCAATGAGCCATGTGTCCCAAAGTGTAACACAGCATCAGCGCCCCAAATCCGTTCTAGGTAGGTGTAGTAAGCTGCAAAACCGTGATGGGGACTTGCGGAACGGGAGAATAACAACCGCATGGGGTCGCCTTCATAACCAAATGTTGGCTGGACTCCAATAAATACATTACCAAATTGTTTCCCGTAAATCAACAGATTTTGTCCGTCGCTGTTGAGGTTTCCGGGAGGTGGTCCCCAGTTCTCTTCTAAGCGTTGGGAGTAGGGTGTCAGTGCTTCATATTCTGGCACAGACATTTTGTAAGCAATGTTGAGTTCAGGACTGTTGTATTGTGCTTGTGCGTCGTGGATGACTTGTTCTAGCAACTCTTGGGGAGTTTCGGGAATGTCCTGCACGTCGTAACCGTTGTTTCTCAGTCCTTTCAGGACTTCATGGATAGAACCGAATACATCTAAATATGCGGCTGTTCCCACGTTACCTTTGTCGGGAGGGAAGCTGAAAACGGTGATAGCGACTTTTTTGATTAATTTAGGTTTGCGGCGCAGAGTTGCCCATTTTAAGGCGCGTTGGGCAACTATTTCTACTCGGTCTTGTAAGGCGATCGCTTTCCCCGTTGCCCCATCTTTACCAGATAGGATAATAGGCTCAATTGCCCCGTCTAGTTCAGGGATAGCAATCTGTAAAGCCACTTGAATGGGATGTAACCCCAAATCGCTATCTAGCCATTCTTCCGTAGTCTGGAAGACCAAAGGTAAGGCAACCATGTAGGGACGGTTGAGGCGTTTTAATGCTTCAATAGCTTTTGGATGGTCTTGTCTCGCGGGTCCACCCACCAAAGCGAAACCAGTTAAGGAAACTACTGCATCTACTAATTGTAATTTAGTTGTGGGTTCATAGAAGTAAGCTTCTATTGGTTTAGAGAAATCCAAACCACCAGCAAACACAGGTAGAACTTTTGCCCCTAATGATTCTAATTCCTGGACAATTGCCACATAATGGGCATCATCGCCGGTTACTAGGTGAGTTCTTTGTAAAACCAAACCTACACATGGTGCAAGGGGGTCTTTGAGGTTTCTGGAAATGTCCCTGCGGACAGCATACCAGTTCAGATATTCCCGCACATCCTCAAACATAGTCGGCGCTAAAGGATGCCAAATTCCCATGTCAGGATAAACAACTGGTGCTTCATACTTAGCAGCAGCAAAGCTTTCTTTTTCCGCGCCTTTCAATACGTATTTATCAGCCAGCATCAGCAAGAAGTTTTCTAGGTTTTCCGCTGAACCACCTAGCCAATACTGAAAACTGAGCATGAAGTTTCTCGCGTCTTGTGCTTTTTCCATGGGGAGGAATTTCAGCACTTGGGGGAGTGTCCGCAACAACTTCAACATTCCGTCTTGGAAACCAGCGCCAGATTTTTCTTTGCGCTTCTTCATGAAGTTGGCGATAACGCCCTTAGATTGTCCTAACTGCGCCAAAGAGAAGCTACCCATTTTATTGAGGCGCATAACTTCGGGCATGGAGGGGAAGACAACCGATACATCTAGGTTATCACGATGGGGTTCAACTGCGGCAACTACTTTTTGTGCTAAGTCTTCAATAAAAATTAGAGAAGCAATGAATATATTAGCGCTTGCTATATCGCGTTGAAATTCGGCAAAGTTTTCTGTTCCGCGCAGTTCTTCAATCATGTATCCACTAATTTCTATCGCTACGCTGGGATGATTAGCGTTAATTTCCCGGACTGCTTGCGATAACGAACTCTGGTATTGAGATTCAAGGACGACATAGACAACCTTGATTAACTTACGTCCCCGTAAATTGTCAGGTGCAATATGCCTAATAGTGGACTTGACTTGGGTAAACATTCAAATAAGCTCCTTTCAGGCGTGTTCTTGTGGAGTTCATCACGGTTGATATGGCCGTTTGTAACTTCAATTATCTTCGGCAATAAGAGTTTTTTAGCAGAAAACTCCGATTCTGTGGGGGTTTTATCCTATATCTGACACAAAATGATATAGAAAACAACATATTTATTCATGAATCTTAACAAAGAATGCAGGTTTTCTCACCTGGGTTTAAATTTTGTTTACATAGCTATGCTGTTATGTAACAAAACGTTAGTGCTGACAGTATTGTGATATTTTGGTTTTGAGTTGGGAGCGATCTATACATTTGTAACAAAATTAAGCTGTTAGCCGGCTGGTTTTTGTCTGTGTTAGTTTGTCCAATTGTCTTATCAACTTTCTACAAGACAAGGAGATTACAAAAATGGGTTTTTGGGATGATTTTGCTGAAGGATTAAAGGATGTTGGAACATCCGCAACAAGGATTGTGACTGATACAGCTATCGATCTCGGTAACGTAGCCACAGGGTTTCAGTTTAATGAGGAAATGGAAGCTGCCAAGAAGGAGATGTCAGATGCTGGGATTCTAAGTCCTGCTGATGCAATAGAGAAAAACCACTATGGTTTTTTGAAAGACATGGAGAAAGAGGCTCGTACTAAGTTCGATATCGTCACCACTCTATATCAGGAGGGACAACGGGTCGAACTGGAACGAGATCGGAAGGCAACTGATCTTGAGGAAATGTTAAACCAGGCTAATATGCTCGCACAAATGAGTTTAGAGGCGCAGAAGCTACTTGAGCAAGCTACAAACATACCGGATTGGCAGAAGTGGGCTGACATCTTGGATATTCCACAGGTTGTCCTAAAAAAAGTCAATGCATCCGTTACAAAATGGGATGAAGTCAGCAAGCAGATTGTCTTATCTGGAATGGGAGTGAACGTTGCTGCAGGAGTCACAGCAGGACTTGCAGGACTCAGCAGTATTACTAAAGCTTCCTCTGCCTTAAAAGCTTCAAAAGTTGCGTCGGTAGGTTCAAAGGCCGGCAAAGCTTCAAAATTCCTCAAGATTGGCAAGCTAGCAGGCAAAGCATCTGTTGTACTGTCTGTAGCCTCAATTGGGCTTGATATTGGTCTATCTGTTGTCGAACTCGAAGCTAAAAAAGACACTCTAGAGCAGAATCTCAGGGAACTCAATGATGGCATTGCTGAAGCCAATCGAGATATAACGTCCCTACGGCGAGAAATACGACAAATACGTCTCAGGATATATGAACTCTTGAATAGTGTTGATCCAGTACAAACTGAAGGATCTTGGAATAGTTGGGTAGAAACGACAAAACGGCAGCTAGAAAAAGCAAGAGAGCGACTAGTCTCGTTTGCAAGCATCCGTGAGAAAGCAATAAAAGTAGCTCAGTTTACAAAGGGGCAAGCTTATGAAGATCGGGTGAGGTTGATCTCTAGCATTGATCCAGAGATATCCGAGGATGAAGCAAAGTCAATTATCGCCGACGTTGATCAGGTCAAAGGTCTTGATTGGATATCAGAAGCAACTGTACCGTCGGTTCATGCTCAGATAAAAAGTTTGAATTGGGAAATCCAAGGTCCGGGAACTACTGCTATCAAACCAGATATCAGTATGGACTCAATTACTTGTAGCTATTCACTGAGCGGTCAAAGTGTCTGGACGAGGCAAACTTGGACTTATTATGCCACCGCTGCCAAGACAGGTTCTTTGGAATTTGATTGGAATTACTCAGGGTTTCATGCTTGGTACAAACCTTTTTTACAGATCAGCGTTTTCGTAGATAGTTCAGATGGCAGGAAATATGTGACGCTTTTGGAAGGTTCGCAAAGAGAAGGTCAAGGTAAGTCATCCATCCAAATCAAACAAGGAGAATCATTTGGTTTTGTTATCAAGGGCAGTAACTACGATCGCGATTCTCGTCTCTTGGGGGATTTGAAAATTAGTTTCAAAAGTTAGATTCTTCATTCTCATTCATTCGTAGTATTCGATAAGTTAATCAACACAACAAGTCATAAATCAAGGAGTAAAACCATGTCATTCGTTGGACTACTAAAAGCAGCTTCAGCAGGTTCCAAAACAGCAAAATTAATAAAGGGGGCTAAGGGTGTCTTTACTATCCTAGAAATTACAGATACGGTAATGGATACTGCCCTACTCGGCGATGAAATCGCACGGGCAATTATGGGAGAAGACTACGATCCTGCTGTGCGTGATTTAAGTCGAGAGGTTTCTGCTGCAGGGAAAATATATGATGAAAAGATGACCCAAGTTGCAGAGGCAAACTTGGATATTACCAACCTCAGTGGTGGTATCAATTCACTGAAGGAAATCTTCATAGATTATGGGGACAAACAAGAGTTGGTAATGAAACAAGCTAAAAAGTTGGACGATCTTAAACAATTGCTAATGAAGACTGTTCCTACAACATATTCATGGTTTGAGACAATAGGGGCAAAAGCTGTAACTAGTGATGTTGACAAAAAGAAACTAGAAGCAATTAAAGAACAGCTTGGTCCTAATTACCTATCAATAGCTTTGTTGAGTGGAGGGCTAGGATTTCGGGCTGTGTCTTTTGGATATGATCAATATAAAAAGCGTAAGCAGGCAAATGAAGAGCTACCTGAAAGAAAACGGAGGAATGCCCAGGCAGATATCTTTGAAGGAATTGATCCAGAAGATGTGAGGAAACTACGGATCGCTGATATAACAGCCAATAAAAGTCTTAAAAGTCGTGCTAAAACAGTAGGAAAAGTGATGTACAAAGGTGTCACTAAACTTATGACGATTGGTTCGTTCGGTATGAATATTTATACCGTCGTTATGAAAGTGCAGGCTCATGATAAAGCAATGGCTGACTTACGTGAGATGCTAAATCGATATAACAAAGAAAACCCGATTTATGATCATGCTCTCAGTGGTTCTCCTGATGAGGCAGCACTTAATTCTCTTGCAGAATTTTTCGCTATTGATATAAGCAGTGAGGATACTAAGTCTGCTTTGAAGAAGGGCTATTATACAATTTTGGGCGAGTATGAGAACACGGTTCAAAACGTACTAAGTGGACCAGAGTATGATGGTATCCGAGGAGGTGGGATCGATGGTGCTTATACTGCCATGATCAATAAATTTCGGGTAACTGCTGTAGAGAATGCAGATACAAGTGTGATCATCAGCCTAGAGAACTCATACAACAATTACAAAAAATTCAAGCAGATCGCATTGGATAAGAGCAAGCAGAGCGAAGCTCGTAAGAGTGAGGGATTGGATAAAATTCGGGATGAGTTTATTTCCTCTGTTAGTAATCAATTGAATCAAATTCTAGCAACACTAAATGTCCAGATAGATGATCACAACAGCTTGAATATATTGATTCAATCTGGCAATAAGTTAAGCAAAAAGGAAGCCGAAATAGAAGAGAAAATAAAAGACTTAAAGACAAAATATCCAGATGTCCCAGATGCTTTGTTGCAGGATCTAGCAAAATCAGATCTCGACAGCTTAAAATCTGCAATAAAAGAGGAAGCGGATAGTGCGTTAATTATACTGAATATCACCAGCTCCAGTCGAAGTAAATTCAAGACTGTAGAAGAAGTAGAAGAAGCCATTCGGCAGATAATTCAGGACTTGAAAACGAAAACTGAAAGCGTTGCTTCAATTATTCCAATTAAAAGTTTAAATTGGGTTATTCAAGGACCTGGAACTACTTCTGTAAAACCAGATGAAAGTACAGATTCAATCACCTGTGACTACTCATTAAGTGGCCGAAGTGTTTGGACTCGGCAAACATGGACTTATTATACAATCTCTTCTAAGACGGGAGATATGGAGTTTGATTGGAACTATTCTGGATTTCATGCTTGGTTCAGACCTTTTGTTCAAGTTAGCGTCTTCGCTGATGGTTCGGATGGGAGAAAATATGTGACCCTCTTAGAAGGTTCTCAAAGAGAAGGTCAAGGTAAGTCAACTATCCAAATCAATAAGGGAGAATCATTTGGTTTTGTTATAAAGGGCAGTAACTACGATCGAGACTCCCGTTTACTGGGGACTTTGAAAATTAACTTTAAGGCTTAGGCACCGTCAATGGCGATCGCTTAAAATTAGGGGGTTGTGAGCGATAGCGAAGCGCTCCGTAGGAATCGCTGTTTGGGGATGTTGGGGTGCGATCGTTTAAAATTAGGGTGGTTGTGTGCGATCGCTGTTTGGGGATGTTGGGAGAGCGATTGCTTAAAATTAGGGGGTTGTGTGCGATCGCTGTTTGGGGATGTGGGGTACGATTTTTTAAAGTTAGGGTTGTGTGCGATCGCTGTTTGGGATGTTGGGGTGCGATAGTTTAAAATTGGGGTTGTGTGCGATCGCTGTTTGGGATGTTGGGGTGCGATAGTTTAAAATTGAGGTGGTTGTGAGCGATCGCTGTTTAGGAATAAGTTGGGAGTGCGATCGTTTAAAATTAGGGGTTGTGTGCGATCGCTGTTTGGGAATGTTGGGTGCGATCTTTTAAAATTAGGGGGGTTGTGTGCGATCGCTGTTTGGGGGTTAAAATTGGGGTTGTGAGCGATCGCGTATACCCAGACCTAGTGCGATCGCCTTAATAATCCCGTAACTTGTGGCATAATCATAATGTAAATTTTAGGAATAGAAAGTTTAAATTTAGTATAATAATGAATAAGTTAGGATTTACTTGGGATTCACAAAAAGCCGAGAGTAATATTCAAAAACATGGAATTTCTTTTGAAGAAGCAAAATCTGCCTTTATTGATGATAATGCTCGTTTAATTTATGATCCCGATCATTCTCAAGATGAAGATAGATTTATTTTATTAGGAATCAGTGTTTATTATCGTCTTTTAGTTGTTTGTCATTGTTATCGAGAAAATGATACAATAATTCGGATTATTTCAGCAAGGAAAGCAAATAAACTAGAACAAAAACAATATCAGGAGTTCCTATGAGAGAAAATTATGATTTTTCTACATCTGTTAAAAATCCCTATTCTAAACAATTAAAAGAACAAGTTACAATTGATTTAGAAAAGGATGTTATTCAATATTTTGAAGCAATAGCTCAAGAAACAGGTATTTCTTATTTGAATTTGATTAATCTTTATTTGCGTGAATGTATGGAAAATAAACGTAAATTATCGTTAATGGAAAGTAACAATTAAATCTGTAATTCCATCTGCGTTAGCGAAGCGCTGCTGCAAGCAGTTCGCTGTTTGGGGATGTTGGGGTGCGATAGCGAAGCGCTCCGCAGGAATTGCACTATGAATGAAATCAATCACCCAGAGTGCGCTACCATTTATTTAGTCATTTTTAGGATCAGAATTGATTGTGACTACATCTCTCAACATCAACGAAGCCTTACTAAATGAGGCGTTGGCACTTGACAATCAGGTGAACATTGATTCTTTAGTAGAAACAGCACTGCGCGAATATATTCAACGTCGTAAGCGGCTCAAAGTATTAGACCTCTTTGGGACTATCGAGTATGACGAAGGCTATAACTATAAGCAGCAACGTCATCAAGCATGAGCATTATTGTTGATACTTCTGTTTGGTCATTGGCTCTACGTCGGAAAACACCATCTGATTCTTCCCCAGCAGTCACAATATTGCAGAATTTAATCACTAATGACCAAGTTGCCTTACTAGGCGCGATTCGTCAAGAAATTCTTTCTGGAATCCGCAATTTTGAACAGTTTACCCGTCTGCGAGATTGCCTCCGAGCTTTCCCTGATTTAGAACTCATGGCTGAAGACTACGAACTTGCCGCCAAGTTTTTTAATACCTGCCGGAGTAAGGGCATTCAGGGTTCAAATACTGATTTTTTGATTTGTGCAGTTGCTCATCGTCGCAGCTACAGCATCCTCTCCACTGACAATGATTTTCAGAATTTTCTGGTACATATCCCTATTATTTTATTGCCTATTGAGGGTTAGTGCGATCGCCGAAAATTAGGGTGGTTGTGTGCGATAGCGAAGCGCTGCTGCAAGCAGTTCGCTGTTTGGGGATGTTGGGAGAGCCTTTAAAATTGGGGTTGTGAGCGATCGCGTTTGGGGATGTTGGGGTGCGATCGTGCCTAAGTTTAAATAAAATAGAATGAGATAACTAAAAAACCTTACTATGACTCCACAACTCGAAAATGCGATCGCTGCTATCCAACAGCTATCATCTACAGAACGTCAACAACTGTTGCAAATATTTACCCAAAGTAATTCATCCTCAAACTCTCAAACCGATCTTAAAAATCTCAGTCATCAGTTTTGGCAAGATACCACGATCAAGGAACTCCTTACTACACAGACCCCTATCACCGTAGATAACCTCAAACATCTTGCTGCTGACTTTTGGCCTGAAGAAGACTCCATCGAAGATTTTCTCATTTTCCTACGACAACAACGCCAAGAAGTGATCTAACCAAACACCATGAGTTTTTACCTCATTGATACTGATATCGCTTCTTTCATCTTCAAAGGTAGTAATTATGCCGACCCTTACTTACCTTATGTAACTGGTCAACAATTAGCAATGTCATTCATGACCGTAGCTGAACTGTTTCAGTGGGCAATTTTGCGTCAATGGGGAGATAGTCGTTTAACACAACTAGAACAATACCTATCTAACTACTTGATTATTCCAGTTGATCAATCACTTTGTCGAGAATGGGCGTATATTCGTGCCAAGCGACAAAGCACAGGACGACCAATATCTCCACAAGATGCTTGGATTGCTGCAACGGCTTTACGCTACGATTTACCGCTAGTTACTCACAACATCAAAGACTTTTTGGATATTCCCAATCTACGGCTTATTATCCCTTCATCCCCATTATGAAGGTCATAAATAAGAACGATCGTTTAAAATTATTTCTCATGTTGTAGATAAACTATTTCGGGGTAGTAGCTTCTACATGGTGAAATTAGATCAACATGAAATGACTGAAATGTTGATAAAATTATTTAGCAGATTTTCCCCAGAAGCAATGAGAGAAATTAAAGAACATGATTTAACTAGAAGAATTGATAAAATTCTTGTATTGGATGCTGTTGCTGGGACATTAAACGATTTAACACCAGAAGAAATAGCGATTTTTGATGCAGCAGTAGCAGGAAAATAAAACCGTGAATTATTTACTGGATTCAAATATCGTTAGTTACATTTTGAAAAAGAATGCCATTGTGGATAATAAACTCCGAGAAGTCAATATTCAGGGAGGAATGGTATTTATTAGCTGCATTACTTATTATGAAATAAGGTATCGCTTACTTTTATCTACAAACTACCAAACAACATTAACCAAATCTGAAGCAGTGATATTTTGATCACAGGTCAATAACTGCACAACTTCGCCTTTACTTGCTAAAACTAACGCAGTTGCCGCAATTTGTCTATCGTGCATTTCATTAATAGCAAATAAACTCATGGTCATTTCAATTAGGTCTTGATCAAGTGGATAAATTACCACACGCGGATCTGATTCTACGGCTAAAATAACATCTTTAGGAGTAGGAATAGATGTTCTACCTCTTTCCACAATCCAAACAGCCTCAGCTAAAGTAGTTGCAGGAATAACTAACTGCGAATTACCATCACAAAGGATAGTTTTAGCATTTGCACCTAACTTGAAATTACCTTCGAGAAACCATATCAGAGCATGAGTATCTAAGACATATTTCATAATTAGTTATGACCAGTCTAAGCTATCTTCACTATCTCCATGAAATTCAGCAATTTCAAAATCTGCTTCCGTTGACGGCTGATTTCCAGAAAACATACCAAACTGCATTATTTGTTTTTTTTGTGGAAGTTTGTCAGACTTTAAAAAAGTAACTATCACAAGACTTTCTGAAATATCTTTTGGTAATTCTCTTAATTCTACTTTACCGTATTTGTAAATACCTTCAATTGCTTGCAACATAGTTTTTGCTATTATTGAATTTTTCTTATGTTCTTACTTTAACTTAACTATACACCATAGATATTCAGAAATAATACAAGTGCGATAGCGAAGCGCTGTTTAGGAATAAATTGGGAGTGCGATTGTCTAAAATTAGGGGGTTGTGTGCGATAGCGAAGCGCTGCTGCAAGCAGTTCGCTGTTTGGGGATGTTGGGAGAGCGATAGCGAAGCGCTGCTGCAAGCAGTTCGTTTAAAATTAGGGGGTTGGGAGCGATCTCTGTTTGGGAATGTTGGGAATGCGATCACTTTTGGGGATGTTGGGAGAGCGATCGCTGTTTGGGGATGTGGAGTGCGATAGCGAAGCGATCCGCAGTAATCGCGCTTATATATTAACTATTATTTCTTTCAAGGCAAAATTTCAAAACAATCACAATGCTGAGGTCGAAATAATCTAAAATCTCGCTGATCTAAAGTCAATATTCTTTTAATATCAAAACGTTCAGCTATAGCCATAACACTTGCATCTACAAAATCAATCCGACTATCTGCATATTCATCCAAAATTTCCGCCACACGGATCACATCTTGATCTGTCAAAGCTACTAAAATAAATCTACTTGCAGATAGTCCTTTTAAGAAAGCGACTAATGTTGCTGAACCTGCATTACGTCCTACTAAATAAGCCACTTCTGCTAATACTGTTTGTGGCAATAAAATTTGTTTTTGTTGTGTATATACTGGTGTTACACTATTGTGCATTGTATCCAAACGATTCAACAATGCTACAACAAAGCCAGTATCCGCTACTGCTGGGGTTTTTTCCATGTCCAACCTGATTTTTCTGTCACTTCATTTTCGAGAATATCTTCAGAATTAATAGCTAAATCAGGTGTGGCTGCAAATAAGCCAATTAACGGATCAGATACAGCATCATTAACTGTTTCTAGTGATTGAATTTCCAGGTATGATCTGACAGCTTCACTAATAATTGATTCCGGTGATTGACCACGTTTACTAGCCAGATTGATCAGTTTTTCGAGTAAAGTCTGTTCTGGATTCCAGTTAAATGTAGATTTCACAAGATAATTTCTCTCTTATTAACCACAAATAATATTATAACAAATAAGTTCAATTTTATTAACTAATTATTTGCTTAGTGTCTTAATGAAGAAGCGCGACCTAGTAATCGCCGAAAATTAGGGTATTTGTGTGCGATAGCGAAGCGCTGATACAAGCAGTTCGCTGTTTGGGGATGTTGGAGAGCGATGGTTTAAAATTGGGGTTGTGAGCGATAGCGAAGCGCTCCGTAGGAATCGCTGTTTGGGTTTGTGGGGTGCGATAGCGAAGCGCTGCTGCAAGCAGTTCGTTTAAAATTGAGGGGGTTGTGTGCGATAGCGAAGCACTCTGTAGGAATCGCTTATGGGGTAGTTGCTATTAATTGGTAACTAATAATATAGAATAGGATATGAGATAGTTAAAATTTCTCCCTGAACATTCAATGAGGATATGACAATGAATGCTTTAACTGTCAATTTAGATTCAGTAATAAAAATGACTGATGACCAGTTTTTTAAACTATGTCAAGCAAACCGTGATTTAAGATTTGAACGTACTGCAAATGGGGAATTAATAATTATGCCACCAACGGGAGGAGAAACAGGAAATAAAAATGCGAGAATCACTCAACAAGTAATGAATTGGACTGATGCTGATGGTACTGGGATAGCTTTTGATTCTTCCACTTGTTTTAAATTACCAAATGGTGCAGATCGTTCTCCTGATGCTTCTTGGATTAAATTAGAAATATGGGATGCTTTAACTGATGAAGAAAAACAAAAGTTTCCTCCTATTTGTCCTGATTTTGTGATTGAGTTACTTTCTCTTAGTGATAGTTTGAAGACTACACAGGAAAAGATGAAGGAATATATAGATAATGGTGTACGTTTGGGTATATTAATTAATCGTAAATCTCGTCAAGTGGAGATTTATAGATCAGGGAAGGAGGTTGAGGTTTTGGATTCTCCTGCTACGGTTTCGGGGGAAGATGTTTTAAAGGGTTTTGTTTTGAATTTGGGGATGATTTGGTAAAATTAGGGGTTGTGTGCGATAGCGTAAGCGCTCCGTAGGAATCGCTATTTAGGAATAAGTTGGGAGAGTGATAGCGAAGCGCTGCTGCAAGCAGTTCGTTTAAAATTGGGGTTGTGTGCGATCACTTTATTTTTGTACTAATTTAAAAAATGTTTCTTTATCAATACCAATATCTTGAATCATTCCCATTAAAGTACCTGGTTTAATGTCTTTTCCTGAATGAATTGGAACAACAACTCTTAAACCATTAGCATTCTTGTAAATAGCATGACTACCTTTTTGTCTGTCAAAATAAAAACCCAATGTTTCGATAACCTTAATAAAATCTTTAGCTTTTATACTTGGTAAATTACTCATATTAAAATGCTTAATGGCTTAACAATTAAATCCTCTTTAGGAACAGGTTGATTATCAGCTATTAAACTTTCAATATATAATTCAATAGCTTCTGTAATATTCTCAATTGCTTCTTCAAAAGAATCTCCTTGAGAATGACAACCTTTGAGAACAGGACAAAAGGCATGATAACCCCCATCTTGTTCCTTTTCCAGAAGTACAGTGTAATTGTAAATTTGTTTACTTTTGTTCACCATATATCTTTACGTTTTTTGAGTTAGTGATTTTTAGCTTTGATTTATTCCATGATAAACGGTTTGGGGAATTTGGGAGAAGTGCATTAGCGTAAGCGCTGACTTGTCAGTTCATTTAAAATTGGGGTGGTTGTGAGCGATGTCTAAATAGCTACTCAATGTGGCTAGATTTAAGAAGATGCTATGATCCAAATCAGATAGCAAAACCTGATGTTTAATATGTCTCTTAGCGAACTTCTACCAACTGTTAGTCAACTAACACATCAAGATAAGCTTCGACTTATACACTTTCTTTTGCTTGCAGTAGCTGAAGAGGAAGGGTGTAGCCTAGATACCGCAAGTAATGAGCATCATGAGGATATGCTGATGAATCAACTAACTCTTACTGAGGCGGTTGTATGGTCACCTCAAGCAGATCATGAAGCTGTTCAAGCCTTGTCTGGGCTTTTGGTAGAGGCACAGGGAGTATAAAATGCTTGGGGGTCATCGCTTTTTATTTACAGAACGCACGGACAGTTCTGGTCGTTCTAGCATCTTGCCATACTTGCCGCTAATCTTGACTAATGGAAAACGTTTAATAGAAGTTATGGCTTTATTGGACACGGGCGCTAGTGTTAATATCTTACCCTACGAAATTGGATTACAGTTAGGAGCAGTCTGGGAGAGTCAAACCGTTCAAATTCCACTTAGTGGAAATCTCGCTCATAGTGAGTCACGAGGGCTAGTTTTAACTGGGACAGTAGCCCCTTTTGCACCTGTTTTACTTGCCTTTGCGTGGACTCAATCAACAGATGTACCTGTGATTTTAGGTCACATGAACTTTTTTGCAGAATTTAATGTATGTTTTTATCGCCACGAATTGGCTTTTGAGGTTTGTCCGATCCAGAAATAAAGTCTGATAGCGATCGCTGAAAATTGGGGTAGTTATGAGCGATAGCGAAGCGCTCCTGCAAGCAGTTCGCTGTTTGGGAATGAGTATTAAAGAATTAATTTATTAAACGATATAATATAAATAAGAATTAGATTTTTCCAAAGCACAAACAGAGTAAACATCATGCAAGAACAATTAACTGACTATCAACAAGAACTAACAGAACGCATTTCTCATGTTGTAGATAAACTATTTCGTGGTAGTAGTTTCTATATGGTGAAATTAGATCAATATGAAATGACTGAAATGTTAATAGAATTATTTGGCAGATTTTCCCCAGAAGAAATGAGAGCAATTAAAGAACATGATTTAACCAGAAGAATTAGTAAAATATTAACATTAGAAGCTGTTGCTGGGACATTAAACGATTTAACACCAGAAGAAATAGCGGTTTTTGATGCAGCAGTAGCGAGAAAATAAACCCATGAATTTTTTACTTGATTCAAATATTGTTAGTTATGCGTTAAAGAAAAATATAACTATAAATAATAAATTGAAGGAGTTAAGCTTTCTCGGTTCAGAAATATTTATTAGTTGTATAACCTACTATGAAATTAAAAGAGGTTTGATATCTCTCAATGCTACTAAACAATTAGTAGATTTTCATGGATTTTGTAATGATTATCCTGTATTATTTTTAGATGATTTAGAAATCATTGAAAAATCCTGTGAAATTCATGCAAAATTAAAATCTAAAGGTACTCCTATCCAAGATGCTGATGTTTTAACGATAGCGAAGCACTCCGCAGGAATCGCTCAAATTAGTGTTATGGTTATTTGTCCCGTTAACCGAGTCGTTTTAGAATCAGCGTTCAAATCGGGTTTGGCTGATTTTGAAGATGCCGTTCAAATTTTTGTGCAGTCGAGCAAGGATTAGACGCTATTGTGACACGCGATGCTCAAGGTTTTTTGAGTTCTTCTATACCTGTGCTATCAATACAGGAATTGTTGCAACGATTAAGAAGATAACTCTTAATTTATGTAATCTAATGTTGGGTTACGCTATCGCTTCACCCAACCGCCAAAGAATTGAAAGCTAATCAATCCACGTTTCTTAGTTTCTTCTCTCACTTAATGGTATATTTTTCCGATTAACGTCTAATTCTTCACGACGAATAGTATCTTCGGCTTCAACTGTATCGTGTTCAACTACTTTCTTGACATTGACTTCCTCCCGCAGCACTGTTTCCTTATGAATATCAGGGATTTCTTCATAAGTTTCCATCCGCGTCACTTCTCCTCGATGGAAATCAGTCTCAGTTGGTGATCCAGTTTGAGTACCCCTTTCTCCATTAGTGTGTTCAATCACTATGCGTTCTCTTTGAACAGGTACAGAGACTGTTACCATTTCAGTGTCTACGTGCTTACTAACGGTTACTTCTCCTGTCTTCACACGAGATTTGGTCGCAACTAAACGTTCTTCGTATAGTTTGAGGTTTTTGTGATCCTGCTCATTCACATTGTAAAGATTGGGTTCTTCTTCATACCTATATGTACGACGATCAGGTGTAACAGGCGTAATCGGAGGAATAACTGGTGCAACTCTTGATCTCTCAGTAGAAACTGGTGGAGCATCTACAGCTATGGGTGACTCTAGCGGTGTTGATGACTCTAAAGGTTCTTGTGCTATTGATGTACGATAAACTCCCCGCACCCGTTCCTCATAGTCGTAATCAATTTCTTTTAAATCTTTAAAATCTGGTAAATTTTTTACCTGTTCCTTTGTCAGCCTAATTGCATACACCCGCTGCTTATCGTAGTCAATTCGAGAACGTCCAATTGGCAACAATACTTGTCTACCAAAGAACCAAAAACCTGTGTCCACAACTAAATAACGCAAACGCCCCGAATCATCTACTAATATGTGTTTGACAGTGCCAACTTTATCATCATCTATGTCTGAATAGACATCAAAGTGCTTAATTTTTTCAACTTCACTGTCATTCAACTCTGGACTATCATAGTTAGAGTCAGCAATAAAGTCTTCAATTTTGTATAAAGCCATATTCGTTTAGCTCCAAACAGCTATACCTACAATTTTAAAAATAAAATTTTTTACTTCTTCTTTCTAAAGGAAGATATTAATATCAATAAATTTTGCCGTTCTGGTCGAAATGTGTCATCAGAATATGCAGCCACAATTACAAAGTTGATATGTTTTTAAATGGGCCAAACGGGGAATGATTAGCTAGAATGATCAAACAACAGGCGAAACAAGCTTTATAATTGTGAGCTTGCGCCGTCCGATGATAGAATCAGCACAGCGCACAACTGGCGTAACTCAAACCAGAGGCGCGTATACTCAAGTTTTGAGTATTAAGTTGCAATCATCTAATTAGGATAAAGGCAAGAAAGGTAATAAAAATTCATCTTACCAATGACAACTGACAACTAACAACTGACAACTGACAAATTTCTGTTAAAAATAGACATATACATAAACCAGATTCGAGATTGCCTACGGCACGCTAAGCGAACAGGACGACCTATAGAATGACCTCAGAACAAGTAATTAGACGTTCCGATATATTAAACACTCAGGTAATCACCCGCGACAACGGTAAGCGGCTAGGTATCGTGAGTCAGATTTGGGTTGATGTTGATCAAAGAGAGGTTGTGGCGCTTAGTCTGCGAGACAGCCTCATCTCTATTTCTAGTTTGCCTCGTAATATGTATCTCAACACCATCAACCAAATTGGTGATGTTGTTTTAGTTGATAACGAGGATGTCATCGAAGATGTAGAAGTGGAGATTCTCAGTAACCTCATGAACTGGGAAGTCATCACAGAAACAGGTGAAGTTTTAGGCAAGGTAAGAGGCTTTAAATTTAATGGTGAAACGGGTAAAATCTACTCTATCGTCATTGCCTCCTTGGGATTACCGCAAATTCCTGACCAGTTTTTGAGTACCTATGAACTATCCATAGATGAAGTAGTCAGCACCGGTCCTAGTCGGTTAATTGTATTTGAAGGTGCTGAAGAAAGAGTCAACCAATTAACTGTGGGCGTTTTAGAACGGCTGGGAATTGGTAAAGCCCCTTGGGAAAGAGACGCAGAAGAAGAATTTGGCTATAGCACCCCCAGGACAGTTGCACCCAGTAATCAATTACCTAGTGGTGTTCCTCTCCAACCACCCCGTCCCAAAGTCCGCATTCCCGAACCCATAGCCCAAGAAGAGGAATGGACGGAAGACTATGTAGAAGAAGAAAGACCCCAGCGTCAAGTCATGAAAGCCCGTTCTTACGAGTCAATTCAGTATGAAGAAGACGAAGAAGATAACTGGAGTGATGCGACGGTCAGGGATAGTTATCAGGAAGCCCCCAGATACGAAGCCAAACCTGCCAAAAAGACCTACGCTGACCAGTATGATGACTATGATGATGATCTGGATGGTGATGCGTGGGATGATGCACCAAAGCCTGTAAATATTCCCAAAAAGGTCAAGGAACGACAAGTGGAATACGAAGAAGAAGGCGGATATTAAGTTTTGTAAACCCCCTCTACTTATAGTAGAGGGGGTTATTTTTTGGCAGTTGCTCTCTACCTGAGTTTCTACTTGGGACGTTTAAGCCCACCTTTGCGTTTAACTTTAAATCCATACATATATATTTCAGGCATATTAATTCTTCCATCAGAACGACTTTCTACAATTCCCAGTTGAAGTAAATATTTCAAAATTTCTTCAGGGTTAATTAGAGGCGGTTGTTTTTCGGGGTTTTCGCTCCAGTTTGTAGATTCTACTGCTTCTAAAAACCTGTCTTTCTCTATTGGGACTACAAGTTCAGCTAAACTTGTTGTAAGAGATGCTAACCAAGGATACTCCTCGTGAGCTAATTCTTTAATTCTCTCTTCTGAAGTCTTCATTAAAGCTTCCTGTAAATCAGAGGGTTGCAAAAGTAGCATATTTTGTTCAACGGTTGAGTGTTGTTCTATTCTACTTTTTGCGGCTAAAACAAATAACTTGAGAAAAGAACGGGGTGCAATTCGACTACCAGCATCCTGAAGGTGATTGGGAATCCAACGATAGGTAATTCCTTTTTTAGCATTAGCCCCCATATACTTACCAATCATTCTTTCGATTAGTTCTTCAAATAATTTTTCATTTGATGTTGCAATCCAGCCCAAACCAGTTTTGTTTTCAATAATCAACTCTGGGATATTTTGCAAATATTCTGTCATTTCAGATCCAGCGTTTGCAAGTCGTTTGACCAAAAGTTGGTAAAGCCATGAAGTTTTCCATTCCAATCGAACTTGATGGCCTTGCAGTTTGGAAGCATCAGGAAAATTCAAAAACTCCTCTCCAAATAGATCAGTACGCAAAAAGATTTTAGGTCGTATTCTATCCCAACGTCGCCATCGATCAAGCCACAAAGCTAAAAGTTCACGAATTGGACTTGCTAAGGCAGTATAGGAAACCACTAATCGATCTAATTCATCATACGTAACAAATAACCAATCATCTGTTTCAATGAGTTTTTGATCTAATTTATCTAAGACAGAATTTAATTTTTCAAGATTTTGATTGACAATAGGTTGCCAAATTGATAAAAGAGATAAGTCATCCCTCAGAATGTTGACTATTTCTGTCTCCATTTGTTCAATTAGAAAATCCTTGAACTTAAAATCTTCTTGCTGTAATAACACGCCTAAAATTAAACCAATCCAGAAGCTACGCCATTCAATATTTGTAGCTTTATCCATTTGCCTTTCTATACTTTCTGGTGCTGGAAATTGCTTTTTGTCCTTGCAAAAGCCAGCTACCCATGTTGTTTTACTCAAAGTGGGTAAGGATCTAATTCCCAAGCTTTCAACTAAAGCTTGCCTTCCTGAAGGAATTGCAAGCAACCGGAATAATTCTGTTTTTCCTACTCCTTTTCCTCCTAATATTAATAATATATTTGGTTCTAAAGCACGACGATAATCTGCTATGGGTAAAAAGTTTTTTAAGAATGTTTCATGATCATTACTTTCATGTTCAGCAATTCCTTCACCAGGGGCGATATTCTCTATTAATTCTAGTAATTTGTGTTTATTAATTTCAGACATAGGTTTTAATCTAATTATTTTTTTGAAATTCACGCCCAAAAAGATTACATAACTTTTCTGCAATCTCCTTATAGGAAGAATCAGTCATGATTTCTACAAGGTTTGATAATCGAGTGAATTCTTCTGAAGTTGAGTTGCGAAGAAATAGAGCTATGTCCCCCCGTAGACTCTCCTGATAAGGTACAACCAGGGGGAAAAATGGTGCTTCTCTATCGTTAGAATCAGGGACAGTTTCATCTACAGAGTAATAGTTTTCTTGAAAAAGGTCGTAGGCTTTTTCCCGAAATTCTCTCAATTCTATGTCTCTTCCTAAGATTCCGATTGCTGGAGCCATCGAATGTACAAGAACCAACGGTAAACGCTCATCAACTCCAGGACTTGCTAAATGTCGAATAACATGAGTTAGTCCAGCCCAACTTTGACGTGATTGAGTACCAAATATCACTGCTGCATGGGAGAGTTTAGCGATCGCCAAGCCACCAATATCATGAAACCCAGCCCGTGCATCCATTAGAATAAAATCTAAAGGTCTGACTGCACTTTCCAATTCTTTTAACATACTTACCATTGTACTTTCCAGTTCACCATTTACAAGGTTCTGAAAGTCTAATCTAGCTAATTTCTCCAAATAATTTTTATCTACTGTTCCAGCCGGAAGTAATTGTATACTCTCACCATTATCATCTAGCAAAATCCGTTCATTAATGCTGATCAAATGAGTACGCAGTTTCCAATCTTGTTCTTGAATTTTCTTTTCCAATAAATAATCAATCACACCTGGATTATTTGAATTATCTGGTGAAAAAATTGTAGCCAATCCTGGTGCTTCTAAATCCAGATCAACAATAGCAACTCGATGACCATTACGGGCTAAAGTCAATGCAGTTGCAACGAGACTACTAGTTCGTCCCACACCTCCCTTAAAAGAGAAAAAAGATATGATCGCAGGTTTATATTTTTGATAAACTACTGTCTCTGGCCAAGGTGGTGTACTTACTTGATTATCTGTCCATGCCTGTTTAGCAATGTGGCGCTCAAGAATATACCAACGAGGCAAAACTGATTCATCATCCCCATGATCCCAAGATGCAAAAACTCTTTCAGCTTCGATACTTTTAATTAAAGCTTTGTAAGCGTCCTTGTCTCTTTTCGGCAACCAAATATCATTCCCATAATACTTTCCAAGTTTTGTAGATAAAAAGTTATTAAGGTCTGTGGTTTCTGATTCTTCAATGTTAGTAGTTTCTGATGGTTTTGGTTCAAGAAAAATTCTAATCTTTCCATTAACGTCACGAATAATAGTGACAGACTTGAGTTTAGGTATAAGTGTATCTACAATGATATTTTCATTAAAGCATTCCTGCACTTTATCAAAGGTTTCACTAAAACTGATCATGATTTATTAAATATCTTTACTGGAAATTAAGCCATCTAGCACTAATTTAGAGATTATTTCTCGGTAAATTTCTTCCGCACGTTGAACAGCAGATTGTACTTCAGCTTCAGTCCAATGTCCAGATTTGAAATATCTCCTAATTGGATGATTTTCAGCTAAAACAGTACCAGCTATTCGTGAAGCAGGGAGTTGTTTATCCAGAACGGGGTAGATAACCCGTAAGCGTTCCATTAACCTTCCATCAAGTTCGGAGAGGTCATGGTTATATTTTGTTGCTGCCCTTTGATCATGCTTAAAATATTGCTCTACAAGTACCTTAAATGAGCATTCTACGACATAACCTGCTAGATAAACTGCATTGTCCCACCGTTGCTCTCCCAAAAGAATTTGAGCATCCTGTAAATGCCTACCTGCTGAATTAGAAAATGAATCTTGCATTGTTGACTACAAATTGCTGTACAATAGGCATAAGTTTTCAAAACCTAACCTAAAATATATCATCAACAATACATTAGCCAAATTACGAGGGTGAGATGATAATGCTTTAATCATGAAAGATTCAATGATGGGTTAGTAGCTAAAATTATTGATATTATCCCTCAATTGTTCATGAATGCGAACTGCTTGCAGCAGCGCTTTGCGATCGCCCCAAACAGAAATCACAGTTTGTCAAAGACGACATATAATTAGTCGCTGTACAACATCACCATTAACTGAACTATCTGTTTAAAAGTGCGGATAAAAGGACTTGAACCTTCACTCCTTTCGGAACTAGAACCTAAATCTAGCGCGTCTGCCAATTTCGCCATATCCGCATTAATAACTTATGTTAGCACAATAAATTATTTATGGCAATAGGTAAAAGACTCAAAATTTAAGTCCCAATTTTAAATTAGGGTATGGGGTATCGGTGATATTTCCCCATGTCCCTAATTATCTACATCACAGCTACACGAGGTAGACGATGCTTGAAACCACAGAGAATTTCCCAAGAAATGGTATTGAGGCAATTTGCCCAATCATCAGCGGATATTTGCTCTTTTCCCTGTTGTCCTAGCAAAGTGACTATTTCCCCTTCTTGCAAATCGGGAATGGAACTCACATCTAACATGATTTGATCCATTGTAATTGCGCCAATTTGCGGTATGCGCTGCCCACGAATTAACACCTGCATTTGGTTGGAAAGACTCCGGGGAACTCCGTCGGCATAACCAATACCAACTACAGCCAGACGCATTTCTTTAGAAGCAATAAAATGATGTCCATAACTAACTCCAGTTCCTGCGGCTATGGTTTTAACTTGGGTAACTCTGGCTTTGAGTTGTAAAACCGGTTGCAGTTTGATTTGATTTTGTAAATGAGTGGCAGGATAAAGACCATAAATAGCTAAACCCACCCGCACCATGTCATAGTGCAGTTCTGGATTTGTCAAGGTAGCGGCGGAATTTGCTAAATGCAAACTGGGAATTTTGATCCCTTTAGCTTTAATGTGTGCAGTTGCTTCTGCAAATCTTCTATGCTGTTCTGTCATCACTGTAGCATCAAGACTATCAGCAGTTGCTAGATGAGAATAGATACTGGCAATATTTAAATGGGGTAATCCTTGTACCAACTGGATAAACTCTGCGGCTTGTTGCCAATTAGTGCCTAATCTAGACATTCCCGTATCCAACTTAATATGTACAGATAAGGAGGAATTATAGTTAATAGTTTCTAAGGTGTTAGAAAATTCTAAAGCTTGTTTAGGGCTACATAGTGTGGGCTGAAGTTGCCAATGAGCGATCGCCTGAATTTGTTCTGGTGTGTTGGTTGCCCCTAAAATCAGAATTGGGGCTTTAATACCATCTTCTCGTAATTGAATACCTTCGGGAACTGTTGCCACACCTAACCAACTAGCACCCGCTTCCAAAGCAGTCCTCGCAACTGTTACTGCCCCATGCCCATAGGCATCAGCTTTAACAACCGCCATTAATTGGGTACGTGGTGATAAAAACTTGACCAACTGCTTGACGTTATGAGACAAAGCCCCTAAATCAATTTCTACCCAAGCCCGCTGAGAAAACCAAGCATAAGTATCACATTCCTGATTGTCAGCAAAAATCGGGGTTTGCTTGCGACTTAACATTACACTTTACTCCTATCACACCACCGAAAAGCTTCTCACATCCCCTAGAAGCTATATCACTTTAATCAGGAAGTTTAACTTTGATCCGGCGATTTATACAAGATAGTAGCACGAGCAATATTAGTGCATCCGCAAACTCAAAAATCTTTTGATTATTGGAAGATAGTTCTTCCTTATCAAGTCTACGATAACAAATATAAAATCAAATGTCAACCCCTAAATGCTCCTTTATGGCGATTTTTTTCAAATTCAGATCCCCGACTTCTTGAAGAAGTCGGGGATCTTTCTTAGTTAAGAACAAAAGTATAAATTATTCTCATATCCCCAGCGGGGTGTATTTGTGCTAATATATGTAAAACTAATACCTTGAGCGCAGATTCATGAGGAAGGTTTTAGTCCTGAACGCCTCTTACGAACCGCTCAACATCACCAGTTGGCGACGTGCCACCGTGTTGTTGATTAAAGGCAAGGCTGAACGCTTAGAATACAACGGTAAATTCCTTTACTCGGATTTTCCGATGCCAACCGTAATTCGGTTGCGTCATTATGTCCGCGTTCCTTATATGGAAATTCCCCTGACTCGTCGAAATATCTTGCATCGTGATAGCCATACTTGTCAATACTGTGGTCACACAGGAGATGGGTTAACTCTCGATCATGTCATGCCAAGATCACGAGGGGGTGAAGATACTTGGGAAAATATCGTCACGGCTTGTGTCCGCTGCAATATCAAGAAAGGTTGTCGGACACCGCAAGAAGCAAGAATGCCTTTGCGCCATTTACCCCGTCAACCTTACAGTAGCCTCTACTTTGAGGTAACAAAGCATCTTAAAAGTGGAATGCACCAGGAGTGGCAAAAGTATGTCATAGGTCTTTGACATTGCACTTAATTAACTACAAAAACTCAGGGCAAATTTCACCTGTAGATATATCTGTTTGACCAAAATAGGTCAATGATAGTGACTACAAGTGGGTGTTTCACTTTTTTTGTCCAGAGCATACTACAGCTTGTGGCAAGTTTCCACTAAGCTGATATTTTCATGACCGCAGTATCCGATTACCTTAATTTCCAGGGGTGGCACTTTATCTGCTAAAAAAACGATATATAGATAGATTTTGTTCTTAACTGATAATTTGTTACAATTACGAGTAGATGATTTGCCACCAAGAAATTGAGAGATCAATTTGGACACGGAATGTCAATAGTAGCACAAGTCAAATAAATATTCAAGATAATTATCAAAGTTTTTCATAAAAATCTGCATATTTGTTTAGACAAAGTCACCAATCATGAGGTTGTATATAACTCAAGAGGTACAGCATACTTGACTTTCAGCATTTTTGTAGCACTTTAGTTAGATGCAATAGATCCTTAGCTTATGCTATTGACAAAAAATCAACTACTTTACACATTGCCAAAAGAATTAATTTTAGATTTTGCCAAGTTTCCTGTAGCTTTATCAGCGCACCGTTGCTTGGATTGTATCTAAATGAATAACCCTATTTTCCCCGCTTAGAAATACAGTTAGTTACTTATGTACGTGAATTATCCACCTTCTCAATTTGAGAGTTTATCATTGACCACAGATCCCCATCCAGAGGAAGTAGAAATAGAGAAAGAGGTAATTGAACTTCCACCGTTAACCCGGACTTCCTTACCATCCTCTAATGGTGATGGAGGCATCTATTTGGTGCAGCGTGGTAATTCTCTAGCATCTCAAAAATCAGAGGAGTTACAGAAGACGCTGCTTGCACATCGTCATGAACGTCAGTTGGTGATTTTACAGGATTTTCCTGATCCTGATGCTCTTTCTTGTGCTTGGTCTTACCAATTAATTGCCCAACAGTATGATATCAAGTGTGATATTGTTTACGCGGGAACTTTAAGTCATCAGGAAAATATTGCTTTAGTTAAGCTAACTAATTTACCTGCTCAACGTTGGACGATACAAACTTTAAAAAATAAAGATTTGTCATCATATCAAGGGTTTGTGTTAATTGACAACCAGGGAACTACGTCTCAATTATTACCAGCAATCCAACAAGCGGGAATTCCCCTGATAGTGCTGGTGGATCATCATAGTTTACAAGGGGAACTCAAGTCAGAATTTGTTGATGTGCGTCCTTATGTGCGAGCTACAGCGACAATTTTTACTCAATACTTACAAGCAGGATTATTAACTTTAGATAATAGCATTAGCCAGCACGTTAAATGTGCTACGGCTTTAATGCACGGGTTACGCTCAGATACAAATCGATTGATGCAGGCACAGGAAGAAGATTTTATGGCTGCTGGGTATTTGAGCAGGTTTTATGATGCTCAGTTACTAAATGCTATTTTGCAAGCAAATCGTTCTAAGCGGGTAATGGATGTGATCGAGCGATCGCTTAAAAACCGCATCGTTCAAAATAACTTTTCCATAGCTGGTGTTGGTTATTTGCGCTATGATGACCGGGATGCAATTCCCCAAGCGGCTGATTTTCTCGTGACTGAGGAAAATGTGCATACAGCAGTAGTTTATGGAATTGTTCATGATGAAGATGACGAATTAGAAGTAGTGATAGGTTCTCTGAGAACCACAAAACTGACATTAGATCCTGATGAATTTATTAAAGAAGCCTTTGGACAAGATAGTGCTGGGCGATTTTTTGGTGGTGGGAGGACGGGTGCTGGAGGCTTTGAAATTCCGATGGGTTTCTTATCTGGTGGCAATGAAAATTCGACTTATGCCAAAATCAAATGGGAAGTTTTCGATGCACAAATTAAACAGAAATTATTGAAATTGGTAAATCCCAGAGATAATCCAATTTAGTCTTCAAACAAATTCAAAGACTTGTTTAATTTAGGGTTTAGCAATGCTCATAGGTATCAACTTAACGTAAAACCCTTAATAAATAAGGAGGAGGACAAGAGCGATGTCGCGGAATGAACTGCTATAGGCGATTACTAGGTCGCGCTTCGCTATCGCTCTTGTTAAAGAGGGTGATATGCCTAGCTCACCGAAGGAATCGCATTTGAACCGAAAAAGAGGATAATAAAATCATGAAAAACACTCACAGGGTCAAAAATTATGACTCAAACAAGAAAAAGAAAAAATGGGAATCCAGATTTGCGTCGTCAGCAACAAACTCCATCGCCATCATTACCACAAATTGAAGAAGAAATAACAAAATATCTACAACCAAGTCTATTTACACCATTAAAATATTTACCAAGAAACAATGATAAACCGATGAGAGATAGATTTCTAAACTTACCAGTAATGGTAGCACTAATGCTCAAGCTTTAATTGGTTTGACAAATTAACCGAGAGTAAAAAATACTTTATTACCAGAATAAAAGAAAAAACAAATTATAAAGTTAAACAAGTATTATCTCAAGGTACTTATTATAAAGATGAAATTATTATCATGGGTAAATATCGTTCAAATCCATGTACAAAATTATCTGAGTTTATCTACGGTTAATTCTTTATTACTGTACATACTACACATACTTTTTCCAAGTTATGAATTATATATCACGAATGGAAGCGATTCAATTGCCCATTATTCCGGTTGTGGGAGAATTAATAAAAAACTCTCCTGGGACAATCTCTTTGGGACAAGGTGTGGTTCATTATCAACCACCAGATACGGCAATGGAATTATTACCAAAATTTCTTGCTGAACCTAAAAATCATCTTTATCAAGCTGTTGTGGGGATTCCTGAATTATTAACAGTATTAGCAGCAAAGTTATCAAGATTTAATGGTATTGATATCAATGAAAAAAATGCTATTGTGGTGACAGCGGGTAGTAATATGGGGTTTATAAATGCTATTTTAGCAATTACTTCTCCTGGTGATGAGATTATCTTGAATACTCCCTATTATTTTAATCATGAAATGGCGATTAAAATGGCAGGTTGTCATCCTGTATTAGTTGGGACAGATGCAAATTATCAATTAATTCCTGAAGCTATAGCCGCTGCAATTACAGATAAAACCCGTGCGGTGGTGACGATTTCTCCGAATAATCCGACTGGTGTTGTTTATTCAGAGACAGCATTAAAACAAGTTAATGAAATTTGTCGAGAAAGGGGAATTTATCATATTAGTGATGAGGCTTATGAATATTTTACTTATGATCATGTAAAACATATTTCTCCGGGGGCATTTGCTGGCAGTAATCAATATACAATTTCTCTGTTTAGTTTGTCGAAAGCTTATGGTTTTGCTAGTTGGCGAATTGGTTATATGGTAATTCCTGAACATTTATTAATTGCTGTGAAAAAAGTTCAAGATACTATTTTAATTTGTCCACCTGTGGTTTCTCAGTATGCAGCTTTGGGGGCTTTACAAGCAAAAGATGATTATTTGAAAGATAATATTGGGAGTATTGCTAAAGTTCGAGAAATAGTGATTAATTCACTACAATTACTTCAAGATTCATGTACAATTACACCAGCTAATGGGGCATTTTATTTTTTATTGAAAGTGCATACAAAAATGAACGATTTGGAATTGGTGAAAAAACTGATTCAAGAATACAAAATAGCGGTGATTCCGGGAACAACCTTTGGAATGGAAGATGGTTGTTATTTGCGGGTTGCTTATGGTGCGTTACCAGCAGATACAGCTAAAGCAGGTATAGAAAGATTAGTCAAAGGTTTGCAAAGTATCGTATTATAACCACATAACAAAAATTAACATTCGGATTTTCCCATGAGTCAAATAGTTTGGATAGCAAGACACGCTAACCGCCTTGATTTCGTATATCCTGATTGGTTTCTAACCGCCGAAAGACGGTATGATCCACCTTTGTCAGATGATGGGATGATTCAGGCGCAGCAGTTAGCACAGCGACTCAAAGGGGAAAGAATCACCCATATTTTTGCTTCTCCGTTTTTGCGAACTATCCAAACTGCTAATGCGATCGCTGAAGTTTTGGATTTACAGATTAAACTAGAAGTAGGTTTGAGTGAATGGCTTAATCCCGAATGGATGACTGAAGAACCCGAAAAACTCTCAACTTCAGCTTTAGTCAAATTATTTCCCAGAATTGATACCAGTTACACATCACGGATAGCCGCAAAATACCCAGAAACTCATGCACAGGTGCGGGAACGTTCGGCGCAAACTGCTAGGTGTTTGTCTACTGAATTTTTCCCCCATGATATCCTATTGGTGGCACATGGCGCGTCTGTCTTGGGTGCAGCAATGGGATTTGTGGGAGACATAGCCAAAAGTGAAGTCAAAGCTTCTCTATGTTCTTTAGTAAAAGTTGTCCGTCAAGATTCAGAATGGTTATTAGCACTCAAGGGCGATACGTCCCATTTGACGAAAATTGAAGAATTGGTGCGATTTGTGTAAATATTTAAGGGGGATTTTCTCTAAATCCCAACTGACGCTAACTCAGCAAAAGTAACCTACTAACTGATAAATTTTATGACATTGCTACTGGCCGGAGACATAGGCGGAACAAAAACTATTTTACGTTTGGTGGAATTTTCGGAAACACTAGGGTTAAAAACTCTGTACGAAGAGAGTTTTCGCAGTGGAGATTTTCCTGATTTAGTCCCCATAGTGCAAAGGTTTTTGACTACAGCTAATTCTAGCACACCAGAAAAAGCTTGTTTTGCGATCGCAGGACCAGTAGTGGAAAACACCGCCAAGTTGACCAATTTAGCCTGGTTTCTCGATACAAATCGGTTAAGTCAAGAATTGGGTATTTTGTCAATTTCCCTGATTAATGACTTTGCGGCTGTTGGTTATGGGATTTTTGGGTTAACAAAACAGGATTTACTCACTTTACAAGTTGGTAAATATCAACCAGCAGCACCAATGGCTGTAATCGGTGCGGGAACTGGGTTAGGACAAGGATTTTTGATTAAACAAGATCATCAATATCAAGTCTTTCCTTCCGAGGGTGGCCACGCAGATTTTGCCCCCCGGAATGAATTAGAATTTCAATTGTTGAAATATCTAGTAGATAAACATGATATTCAACGAGTTTCTGTAGAAAGAGTGGTTTCCGGGTTAGGAATTACCTCCATTTACCAATTTTTACGAGATCGGAAAATAGCCACCGAATCACCAGAAATTGCCCAAGCAGTCAGAACATGGGAACAAGAGGCGGGACAAGCCGAAAAAACCGTTGATCCAGGGGCATTTATTGGCGCTGCTGCACTCCAAAAAAGCGATCGCCTTTCCGAACAAACCATGCAATTATTTATCGAAGCCTACGGTGCAGAAGCCGGGAATTTAGCCCTCAAACTCCTACCCTATGGCGGATTATACATTGCTGGTGGTATCGCCCCCAAAATCCTTCCCTTAATGCAAAATGGTAGCTTCCTCTTGAATTTTACCCAAAAAGGCAGAATGCGTTCTCTACTTGAAGAAATCCCCGTGCATATAATTCTTAATCAACAAGTTGGTTTAATTGGTGCAGCTTTGTCTGCCTCTAGGTTATAACTAGCAACGTAAGGAGTCAGGAGTCAGGAGTCAGAATATTTGATAAATCGGTAGATTATTTATTAAATAGTAATTTCTGAAAACTGATAGCTGAATGCTTATTTCTTAATAACAGTGAAATCTGCATCTACAAATTTTATAACTTATGAATAGCAAAATTTTATTATCCTTCATTGCTGCCGCATTTTTATCCAGTGGTTACGCCGTCGCTGAAGTCCGTTCATCCAAACCCAAAGTTGCCGAAAAAAAACCTATTATTCCCACAGTCATACAACCCAAATGGCGAACATTTACATCCCCAGATGGACATTTCACCGTATTAATGCCAGGAATGCCCAAGCGAAAAACCCAAATTCAAAAAACCCACATGGGCAAAATAAAATTAGAAATATTTTTAATCCAACCACCGCAACAAGAAGCTGCATATATAGTCACATATAATGAATTTCCTGATAGCTATGTCAAAATGACTAACCCCCAAACAATCATGGATCAAGCCCAATATGTAGAACTCACAACCACCAAAAGTAGATTACTAAATCAGCGCAACATTCGCAGTTCTAACTTTCATCCTGGCAAAGAAATTGAATATGTTAATGCTATAGGTAAAATTACTAAAACCAGAATGTTTGTTGCTCATGGTAGATTATATAAAGTTATGGCGATAGTTTCCAAAAAACAGCACGATACTCTCAATAAAACTATTACAGGCTATTTAAATTCCTTTAAATTGGTTGTCAAACCTTAATTGAGAATGAGTAATCTTGGTAAAATATTCAGGAGTCCGAAAAAATGATCATCACTGAAATGCCAACGCAATTACTAACTAACACTTGGATAACAGCAACTTGGGATGAATATATTCAAGTTATTGGAAATAATACTCATCAAAAATTCAAAGGCTATTATCACAATGGAAAAATGAGGATAGAAATGCCGCCAATCGGAAATGATCATGCCAGCGACCATAGTATTATTATTTTTGCTGTTAACCTATTTGCGACTATTAAAGGAATTAAATTTAATAGCAAAGATAATTGTACATACAGAAAAATAGGATTTCAAGAAGTCCAACCAGATGTTTCTTATTACATTGATGAAAAAGCAAATGCTATTCCCTATGGAACTTCCATTGTTAATTTAGATATTTACCCCATACCAGATTTAGTAATTGAAGTTGCGAGTAGTTCCCTAGCTGATGATAAAGGGGAAAAACGTCTGATGTATGAAGATTTAGGTGTAGCCGAATATTGGGTACTCGATGTGCAGAATGTCCAGGTTATCCCTTTTCTGATTGAAAATGGTGGCAGTAAAAGAATTAGTGAATCTCAAGTATTACCAGGGTTACAAATTTCTCTACTAAATGAAGCATTAAGAAAAACTCGACAAATGGATCATAGTCAAGTTTGTGCTTGGTTGTTAACCAAATTTCAGCAATAAATTTATTAGCAACTATAGCAGAAGTCAGAAGTCAGGAGTCAGGAGTCAGGAGTCAGGAGTTAAGAATCTCTTACCCTATGGCTTTTACTACAAATTATGTATCTCATGCAAGTGCATACCGCTATATTATAATTCCTATATATTCTATGTTTGAATAAAGAATAGATATTTTTTTTAATTATGGCAGGACATAGTAAATGGGCAAATATTAAACGTCAAAAAGCCGTAGTAGATGCCAGAAGAGGAAGTATATTCACCCAACTATCACGGGCAATAATTGTGGCTGCAAGGAACGGTATACCAGATCCAGCAGGTAATTTTCAACTCAGAACAGCCATTGATAAAGCCAAAGCAGCAGGTATTCCCAATGATAATATTGATAGGGCGATCGCTAAAGGTGCAGGTACTTTCAGCGATAACAGCATCCTCGAAGAAATTCGCTACGAAGGTTATGGTCCTGGTGGTGTCGCCATTTTAATTGAAGCCCTCACAGATAACCGGAATCGAACTGCGGCAGATTTGCGTGTCTCTTTTAGCAAAAATGGGGGAAACTTGGGAGAAACAGGTTGTGTAAGTTGGATGTTTTCCCAAAAAGGAGTTTGTGTAGTCGAAGGTGTAATTGATGAAGATCAGCTTTTAGAAGCTTCCTTAGAAGGAAATGCCCAATCTTATGAAATCATTGAGGAGGAAACAGTTGAGGTATTTACAGAAATAGCAAACTTAGAGAAACTCAGCCAAACCTTAAAAACAAAAGGTTTTAAAGTCACAAATATAGAATTGCGTTGGCTTCCTGGTAATCAAGTAGAAGTTACAGATCCAGATCAAGCTAAATCTCTCCTCAAATTAATTGATACCCTAGAAGGGTTAGATGATGTCCAAAATGTGACAGCTAATTTTGACATGGCTGATGGTTTAATGGAACTTAGTATAAATTAGGGCTAAATTATTAACCTTCATAAAAAAGGCTTGGCGATTTACCAAGCCCATATATACCAAGTGTTTACCATAGTTGGTTAATTTACCGGAATTAATGCTGAAATTCATCTATCTATGGTATGTGTATCCATATTATTTCTGCCGCAACACCTCAATAAAAAAAGGTTTAGCTTCATACTAAACCCTCATAAAAAGCAGTTATTCGACACACCAGGATTAATGTAAATCTACTTTTATTTCTCTGCATCTTCCTATAGAGTGTGTTTACTTATCTACGGTTATGATATGGCAGCTATCAGCAGTCAGCAACTTGGTAGAATACTAAAAACGGTTGAGACAGTGACTTTTATAAAATCACGAAAACCCCTACCCGGAGTAATTAAGCCGTGTTGAGTATAAAAAGATTATTTTTAGCAGTTTCCCCCCGGATGGTGAAAAAAATACTATAAAATCTGGAATATCAATTTCTGTTATTGTATAAAAGTATGTATCTAGTTCTTGGTAAATACACTATTTTGTAGATATGTCAACATCTAAAAACAATCATCAAGCGAAATTTTTGGGATTTTTTTTAGTTCTAGATCCTTTTTCTAGACTGATTTTTTTGGGACTTGGGTTTGCTAGTTTGAGTGTATTTGTCATCATTATTGGGAATATTGTTAATAATCTTACTCCACCTCACTTGACTCTAGCTGCTGGAGATAAAACAGGAGAAAGTTATATTATCAGTGAAGCAATCAAAAAGGTAATTGAACGCAGAACTAATATCAAACTGCAAGTTGAAGAAACTAGAGGATCAACCCAAAATATAGAAATGTTATCAACCGGAAAAGCTCAGTTAGCAATGGCTCAAGTGGATGTTGCTGCTGAGGAGATTGGTAATATAAATTCTCCGTCAAAAGCAAATGCAAGAACAGTAGCTTTATTGTATAAAGACACCTTTCAGTTAGTTGTAAAAAATCCTCAAATTAATCAATTTGTCCAACTTAAAGGAAAAACAATTGCTTTAACTGCTAGTGGTGGACAATATCAATCTTTTTTGACAGTAGCCAGACATTTTGGTTTGAGTGAAAAGGACTTTAAGATTACAGGTTTAGATAATAGTGGTAAGCCTATTCCGGGTTATAGTGATCAGCTTGCAGATAAAGATTTTCGGGAAAATAAAGCTGATGCTGTATTTCGTGTTCGCGCTATGGGTAATAAATCTATTGCTAATCTTGTCAATAATTATCAAGGGAAATTAATATCAATTCCCCAAGCAGAAGCAATGAAAATTAAGCAACCTGCCTTTGAAGTTACGATAATTCCTCAAGGTGCATATAGAGGTAATTACCCTGTTCCTAATACTAATTTATCTACGATAGCAGTATCAAGATTACTATTAGCCAATGATCAAGTAGATGCCAATATTATTAGAAAATTAGTTCAGACAATTTATGAAAACCGCCAAGAAATAGCTAATGAAATTCCTCTAGATCATGCTGAAGTTAAACCTTTAATTTCTAGTATTAGTCGTCCTCAAGAAAATAGTGGTGTTGATATTTTTTTACATCCTGGTGCTGTGGCTTTTTATGACAAAGATAAACCATCTTTTATCCAGGAATATGCTGACTATATTGGTTTATTATTGACAATTTTTTTATTAACATTTCAATGGATTCATCAACTTAAATTATGGATTGAGAAGAGTAAAAAAGATGAGGCTGATGAATATATTAAATCAGCTATTAGCTTAATGAAAGCAGGACAATATCAACTTGAAGATAGACAAAAAATTCTTGATAAAACCTTTGATGAAGCTGCAAAATCTTTGATTGATGAAAGAATTTCCCAAGAGTCTTTTCGGACATTTAACGAAGCTTATAAAAATACTAGAGAAGCCATAGAAAGGGATAAACAAATCTCTCAACAAGAAATTGAAAAAATCCAAAGAGAAAATGCAGCTAAATATATCAAAATGGTGGTAAAATTATTGCGATATGGTCAACAAAATCAAAGTACAATAGTTCAACAAAAGTTAGATATAATTCTTGAGCAGGTAGTTAGTGATTTAGTTTTGGAAAATATTTCTCAAGAATCATTTCGTACTTTCATTGAAGCATATAAAGCTACCAGGGATTCTATTAAAAGTCAAAATCCATCATTAAATTAACTTTTGATAATCCTAATCAATATCCCCGACTTCTTGGATCAATTTATAATTTATTGCAAAAATAAAAAAGAAGTCGGGGATCTGGGTCTTTTAAATTTATGGTTTAGAATAAATATGGGTAAACTATAAAGTTATGTAAAATACATCTGTGACTACATCTGAAAAAATATTACCACTATATAAAAACCCCGAACGCTTAGAAAATCGTTTGGGAGAAATTCCAGCAGAACCGGGGGTTTATTTGATGCGAGATGGCAGCGATCGCCTAATATATATAGGTAAATCTCGTAAATTGCGATCGCGTGTCCGGTCATATTTCCGCGATTCTACTAATAAGACGGAACGGATTAACACAATGGTTAAGTTGGTGACAGAAATTGAATTTATTGTCACTGATACTGAAGCTGAAGCATTAGCACTAGAAGCCAATTTAATTAAGCAGCATCAGCCATATTTTAACGTTTTACTCAAAGATGATAAAAAATACCCTTACCTGTGTATTACTTGGTCAGATGAATATCCGCGTATTTTCATTACCCGCAAACGTCAATTAGGAAAAGCCAAAGATAAATATTACGGTCCTTATACAGATTCCGGGTTATTACGAGAAATTGTCCATTTGTGTAAAAAGATTTTCCCTTTACGACAAAGACCACAACCTTTATTTAAAGATCGTCCCTGTTTAAATTATGATATTGGTCGTTGTCCTGGAGTTTGTCAAAAATTAGTTTCCCCGGTTGAATATGCGAAAATTGTCCAAAAAGTAGCGATGGTTTTTCAAGGCAGAACGCAGGAACTAATTGATATTTTAACAGCACAAATGGAAACTGCGGCGGAAGAATTGAATTTTGAAACTGCGGCAAAAATTCGTGATCAAATTGGAGCATTAAAATCCCTCAATGCAGCCCAAAAGGTATCCTTACCTGATGATACAGTATCACGGGATGCGATCGCCTTAGCCGCCGATGATCAACACGCCTACATTCAATTATTCCAAATTCGCGCCGGTCAATTAGTGGGACGGTTGGCTTTTGTGGCTGACTCCTACCCTGAACCGGGAGCAATTTTACAACGAGTTTTAGAAGAACATTATCAAACAGCGGAAAGTGTAGAAATTCCCAGCGAAATTTTAGTACAACATGATTTACCAGATAGTGAAATTTTGTCTGATATTTTAACAGAACGCAAAGGCAGAAAAGTGACAATTTTCAATCCATTGCGACAAAGTAAAGCTGAATTAATAGAAATGGTCGAAAAAAATGCCCAATATGAATTACAAAGAATGCAAAAATTGGGTGATAGTAATTTACAAGCAACCCAAGATTTAGCCGCTATTCTCGACTTACCAGATTTACCCAAACGCATTGAAGGATATGATATTTCTCATATTCAAGGGACTAATGCAGTAGGTTCACAAGTCGTATTTATTGATGGTTTACCAGCTAAACAATATTACCGACATTATAAAATTAAAAATCCTGATATTACCATTGGTCATTCCGATGATTTTGCCAGTTTAGCGGAAGTTATTAATAGACGGTTTCGTAAATATATTGAAGATCCTAAATTAGCAAGATTGGGTAATGCTGACTGGCCTGATTTAATTATGATTGATGGTGGTAAAGGTCAATTATCTGCCGTTGTGGGTATTTTAACAGAAATGAATCTATTCACAGATTTGCGGGTTGTCAGTTTAGCAAAAAAGCGAGAAGAAATCTTTTTACCCCACTCATCAAAACCCTTAGAAACAGACTCAGAACAGCCAGGAGTCCAGTTATTACGCAGATTGCGAGATGAAGCTCATAGATTTGCGGTGAGTTTTCATCGTCAGCAAAGAAGTGATAAACTAAAGCGATCGCATTTAGATGAAATTCCCGGTTTAGGACAAAATCGGCAAAAGTTGCTATTAGCGCATTTTCGCTCCCTTGATTATATTCGTCAAGCCACACCTACACAATTAACAGAAGTTCCCGGAATTGGTTCACGATTAGCGCAAGAGATTTATGATTATTTTCATCCTGTTTAAACTAGTTTAAAAATCTCTGACTTCTTAGAAAAGTCCCATATTTAACTCTCTTCTCTCTTCTCCCTTCTTTCTTCTCCTGACTCCTGACTCCTGACTCCTGACTCCTGTTCATAAAACCAAAGTTGTAAATACCATAGTGTTACCAGATGAAAGTTAGTCTGTGCATGATTGTAAAAAATGAAGAAACTACCTTGCCAAAATGTCTAGGAAGTGTTAAGGACTTCGTTGATGAAATTGTAGTTCTGGATACGGGTTCAACCGACAAAACCCCAGAAATTGCTCAACAATTGGGAGCTAAAGTGCATTATTTCACCTGGAATAATAACTTTAGTTCGGCTCGAAATGAAGCTTTAAAATATGTGACAGGTGATTGGATTTTAGTTTTAGATGCTGATGAAACTTTAACAGATGAAATTATCCCCTTACTCAAATCAGTTATTAACAAAGAAGAATATCTAGTAATTAATCTAGTCCGTCAAGAAGTTGGTTCAACACAATCACCTTATTCTCTGGTTTCTCGACTATTTCGCAATCATCCAGATATATATTTTGATCGCCCTTATCATGCTTTAATTGATGATAGTGTCACCGCAATTCTCACTCAAGAACCACATTGGCAAATTGGTTATTTACCAGGAGTAGCAATTCTCCATACAGGTTATCAAAAAGCTGTCATTAATGAGCAGAATAAATCTGCTAAAGCCGCAGCCGCAATGGAAGAGTTTTTTGCTAGTCACCCCAATGATGCTTATGTATGCAGTAAATTGGGAGCTTTGTATATGCAAATGGGGAAAATTGATGCGGGAATGGAGTTATTAAATCGAGGATTAAATCAATTAATTGGTAATCCAGTTCATGAAGATAAAAAACCATTAAATAAATTTAAACATTCCCAGTCACAGAAAGTTGAAGTTGCTTTTGATGAAGATATAAATTATGATATTTTATATGAATTACATTACCATTTAGGCATTGCTTACACAAATTTAAAAAACTTCTCCCTAGCTATTTCTCATTATCAATCTGCGGTGAAATTACCTATTTATCCCCTTTTGAAATTAGGAGGATATAATAACTTAGGAAATTTACTCAAAAATGTGGGAGATTTACCAGCAGCAAAAATCGCTTATGAAACAGCTATAAAAATTGATCCTAATTTTGTAACAGGTTATTATAATTTAGGAATGGTGTGTAAAGCAATGAGGTTATTTACTGAAGCTCTTGATGCCTATAATAATGCCATTAATTTGAATCCTGATTATGCAGAAGCCTATCAAAATTTAGGAGTTGTATTATTGAAAATTGGTGATATTCAAGGTGGTTTAGAAGCTTTTGAATATGCTATTTCTCTCCATGAATTATCTAATCCTGAAGAAGCAAAACGACTTTATCAAGGTTTGAAAGAAATGGGTTTGAATCACGGATTAGACGGATTACACTGATTTCACGGATTTTAGTAACTCTTATCACGGATTAGACGGATTGCACTGATTTCACGGATTTTAGTAGGTCTTATCAACTCCTGCTATATTTACAGGCAGAGTAATAATAAATTCTGAACCTTCTCCATAAACTGAATTAAAATCTAACATTCCGCCGTGTTTATCAATAATGATTTTCTGAACAATAGATAACCCTAAACCTGTACCTTGGCCAATAGGTTTAGTAGTAAATAAATGCTCAAATATCTGAGACTGAGTTTCTGCTGACATTCCCATGCCATTATCTTTTATCCGAATGACAATACAATTATCACACTCTATTAGTCTAGTCTGGATATTAATTAAATTAGGATTTGATTGAATTTCATCAGCACTACGTCCAATATTAAATTCTTCTAAAGCATCAATGGCATTAGCCAATAAATTCATAAAAACTTGATTAATTTGTCCAGGAAAGCATTTTAATAAGGGTATTGTTCCATAATCTTTAATTATTTGAATAGGGGGACGATTTTTATTTCCCTTGAGCCGATACTTAAGAATTATTAATGTATTATCAAGACCTGTATGTAAGTTAAAAGCAGTTTTTTGTTCTGTATCTGCTCTGGAAAAATTTCGCAAACTAGAGCTAATTTGAAAAATGCGATCTGTACCGTCCTTAATTGAAGAAAGCACTTTTAGTAAATCTTCACGTAAATAATTTAGGTCTATATCTTCGATTTTTGTGCGGATTTCTGGAAATGGAGTTGGATATAAATTTTGATAAATATCTATCAATTGCAATAAGCTATTAATATACTCCTCAGCAGGGCCAAGATTACCTAAAATAAAGCCTATTGGGTTATTGATTTCATGTGCTACATCTGCAACTAAATTTCCCAAAACAGACATTTTGTTCTGCATCATTTGCAAATTAATCAATGTCTGCTCTAGTTCTTGACTTCTTTGAGCTAATTTATTTTGTGATTCCTCAAGATCATTAATGACATTCTTCAAAAGAACTTCTTTCTTTTTATTTGTCTCTTCTAACCTAGTTCTATCTATCTCAGAACGTTCTAATTTTTTTTCGAGAATTCTATTAACTTTTCTAAGTTTATTTAATTCTTTCTCGTAATCATCAATTTGCATAAATATTTACTTAGTCCCTAACATTAATGTTACGAAAGTTTCATTATGAAATTCGGTTTCATCGGCGGTATTTAAAGGAGCAATTTCGCCATTTGAGTAAAATCCACAGGCTGGGATAGGATTTGGCAGGCAGTCTTTAGTATTTTGATACTCTTGTAGTGTTTTAGTTCCCAGTAATTGCCGACGAGCCACACAGGAAAAAAATAGGACAGCCGATGGTTCTACACCTGGATAGCTATTTAATGCGGTCATAAACGATGCTTTAGAAGCTGCTAAAATAGCGTCACCATTTGCTACTGCCATTTGCACCATTGCTTGGTGAGGAATGTCTGCAAAAAATGTCACGCTCCCTGTGTCCTGATTATACCCAATGGGCGCTCTCATGTAAAAGTTTTCACTATTTTGAGGAAACACCGCTAGAGGATATTCCATTGAAGGCTCAAGTGTACCCAAAAAATGACTATAGAAGTCTAACGCTGGTTTACCATCTATTTCATAAACAATGTTTTTCTCTACCTTGGTAACTTGACTAGCGTTACCGATAGGATGCCAACCACTGGCTACACCATGAGAAAATAAAATATTGCCAGAAAATAATAGCACGGGGATGGAATCACTGAAGACTTGGTTGTTAAAAAACTGATATGTATTTTCATATCTTGACTGATCAGCCGCTAATCCGCCAAATATGGGTATATTTTTCCCTAGTGCTAGTTTCAATCCTTCTAAAATTGATACACCGCTTGTGGTCAGACTTTCTGGATGGGTTAAGCACATCTGAGGCTCTAAGGTGCTTTTGGCTTTGGCTTGTTCTATGGCTTGTTTGGCGGCGGTAATGGGGTCTTGGGAGGCTTTACATCCTATGCCGGCATGAATTTCGATGTCATCAGCACAAAATAACATCAGGGTAATTGAGTCTTGCTGAAACTCTAATACTGAGGATATTTCTCCATCCGTAGTGCCGCCAATTAACTCAATTGCCGGAAAAATTTCATAGATTTTTTGTAAAATGAGAAGATGGTCAAAGTCAATGGCAGCAAATAAAATTCCTGCTTGTGGTATTTTCTCTGCTAAATCAGTTTGGCATTGCTGAAGCACTTCTTCAACTGCTAACTCTGATTTTGGATCGTTACTATGTCCTACTACTATATGAAACATAAATAGGTTGATAGGAAAAATCTAATTTATTTCCCTATGGTAATATATTTTGTGAATTGCTCCCAAAATTATACTAATTTTTTAAACAATAAAAAACAGCTAAATTAATATTTTTGTTTTAGTGAGATCCAGATCACACAATTTTTGTGATTGTAGTGATGTTAATGTTTGCACTCGTCTTTTTATTTCGCACAAGTTTTGCACAATTAGATTTATAATTTCTATTTGATTTGTGATAAATTCGGGTGAGGCGATCGCAATTCTTGGAGCTAAATCACAGCAGATACTGCAATTTTTATATATTGTTGTTCAAAGTAAATAAGCAAGGGTAAAGCATGAGCTAAACCCCTACAGTTCATGACATCTAAATTCGAGAACGGACAAATTTTTCTAATCTATCCATTCCCTTTTCAATCGTTTCCATATCAGTAGCATAGGAAAGACGAATATTTTTATCAGCACCAAAAGCGACACCGGGAATAAGTGCAACTTGATGGGATTCCAGGATAGCGTTGCAAAATTCCAGGGATTTCAAGCCGGTTTTGCTGATATCAGGGAAGAGGTAAAAAGCACCATCTGGTTTAGCTGTACTCAAACCCGGAATGGCGTTGAGTCTTTCAAACATTACCTGACGACGTTTAGCAAAAGCTTGACGCATTTCCTCTACACAGTCTTGGGAACTTTCCAAAGCGGCGATCGCTCCATATTGAGCAAAGGTACACACATTTGATGTACTATGTCCTTGTATGTTGCTGGCGGCTTTGATAATTTCCACAGGTCCTGCTAAATAACCCAAGCGCCAACCGGTCATGGAGTAACCTTTCGCAAAACCGTTACTAATTAAGGTACGGGAAAAAATTTCCTCACCTAAAGAACCAATGCTGATATGTTCTGCACCATCATAGAGAATTTTCTCGTAAATCTCGTCAGAGACAACATAGATATCTGCATCAACTATTACCTGTGCCAGAGCCTTAATTTCCCCTGGCGTGTAGACCATCCCTGTGGGGTTAGAAGGGGAATTAAGGACAAATAACTTGGTTTTTGGGGTAATAGCTTTTTTTAGCTGTTCTGGGGTGATTTTGTAGCCAGTGGAAGCATCTGTTTCCACAATCACAGACTTACCACCAACTAATGTCACCATTTCGGGATAACTTAGCCAGTAGGGTGAGGGAATAATCACCTCATCACCGGGGTCAATCAATGCCACAATCAAATTATAGAGAGAATGCTTACCGCCATTGGTGACAATGACATTCTCCGCCTTATAATTAAGACCATTATCATTTTTTAGCTTGTGAGCGATCGCTTCCCGTAATTTTGGTTCACCAGCGGCCGGACCATACTTGGTTTTACCTTCATCCAAAGCCTTTGCGGCTGCGGCTTTAATATGCGCTGGGGTGTCAAAATCCGGTTCACCTGCGCTAAAACTACAAACATCTATCCCCTCGGCTTTCATGGCCTTAGCTTTAGCTGCGATGGCTAAGGTGATGGAGGGTGTTACCTGACTTACTCTTGCTGCCAGCTTCATTCTACTTTAATTTCGCCAATATCCTTTCTATCTAAGGATATCCCAGAATCATATCCGATATTTGCCCTTTCTAAATTCTTTTCTCACCAATTGGGTAATAGTGGTTCAATAATTGACCATTCTTCATCCGTTAAACTATTTGAATACATAAGCACATAAAAATACGCTATTTTAATAATATATTAAGATACCAAATGGGTTCTATATCCAGAATTTTCCTATAAAATGCCAACGTTGAGACATTAAACGAAAATATTATGCGTATTATTTTATGGAATAACACTCAAAGAAGCTAATTCAATGGTAGATAAATCGTTATGTTAATAATTTAATCGGTATAAACTACTCTTAACTAATTCAATGGTCAGATGACTGAAGTTTAATACCCAGAACTTGAGTATAAGCGCCTCTAGTGGTCTGTCAGTTTTCTATTTGTG